>NZ_JBBODA010000009.1:0-244413 GCF_038002705.1 Paenibacillus sp. FSL H7-0716 | reverse complement strand
GTTTTTTACGGCTTCTTTCAAACCCTTTCCAAAGTCACTCCAACTTCTCAACGAATCTTCCACAATATCCTTGATTGTCGATTCGAGTTGCTTTTTGATAATCTTCTCAACGTACCCTTCAGACTGTAGTTCAGCCAGTTTCTCATTAATAATTAAGTTCATATCGATGCTCATTGTTTATCTCTCCTTATGGGCTATGCCCCTATTTATGTGCCAGTTCTCCAGCCTTGACGTTTACTTCAGATACTCGTGTCTTAGTTACCTGAGCCATCCCTTTTCTGGTTAGTACTATGGTTCTTGGTTGGAATCTCCTCCAGGTCAGGAGATTTTTGTTCTCCAGACGCTCAATAAAACCGTGAGTTGTCGATATTGACTGATGACCCATAGCATCTGCGATATCACGTATACTGGGTGAATATTGAAATTCAAAAGAGTATTTATCAATAAAGTTCAGGATTGCTTGCTGCTTTTTGGAAATAGCTTTCACTTTTAGCCCTCCCTAAATAATTACTTTTATTCGTTGTTACACGAATTATCTAATCTTCAAAACGGTCATTAGGACGGTAGTTCCCTTGAGCTGCGTAACCGTTTAGCGCGTCCGTAAATAGTCCAGTAAATATATGAAGCTCCTTACTATCCATTGAATCCAGTAATCTGATTTCAGGAGCCCTGAGCGTCCGTCCAGCCGCCGTAGCAATCAGGTCCGCAACTGGTGCGATCTGTTTGAGCCGTTCCTCTTTTTCACGCTCTATTGCCTGCTGCGTTGCCTGTTTCCTGCCATGTTCATTCCAGTCCTCTTCATCAAACCAGAAATATTCGCCGTGTCGCTCGCGGAAGATGTCTATCCATTTTTGTAGCAACTCTGGTGTTGTCTGGATAATGTCGTGACAACCACCACACAGGCGTAACCCATTTGTCTTAACGCCCCTGCCTTTGCGACCGCGCGGCCAGACATGATGTGTTGTTGTCGCAGGATTACAAAGGCATTCCCTGCAAATTCCTTCCGACTCTTCTTTCAACTCATCAACTACAGATGGCGGAAATTCTGCCCTACCCGCTGAACCCTTTCCTGACTTGTGATCTGCAAATATCTTTTGTTTCAACGGTGATAGCTCTTTCTTCTCCTTCTTACGCCGCCCGAAGCTACTTATATTTCTAGGCTTTTCTTGCTTCTGCGGCTTCGGAAATGATCTATGAGGGGTCTCTTGTCCCATCTCCCCACCTCATTTCTCCTTGATTTTCAATAGTCTGCTCAATAGATAATTGCTCTGCCTCCCACTCACATTCAGTACAACGATATAAGTCCGGAGTTATTTCCCTCATATCTGATCCACACTGGAGACATACCAGAATCATGATCCTCTCTCCGCTTCTGCAAGTTCGCCTGGCGTGAGCTGGCTTACTTCGATCTGTTGTTTATCCCGAGCGTACAATGGAGCATAGCTATAAGGTGGGATTGCATTTCGTACATGAAGATAAGCAATAGGCTGTTCGGTAGCTTCCACATGAGCTTTAAGTTGCGCACATCGATATTTTGGTAGGATCGCCCATCCTTTGGGACGTTCTGGACGCCATCCGGGACCGCCTGTGATATAAAGTGGCTTACCACATTCTGCAGCTTCGTTACGGGTCAGCCAGCCATTTCTATCAGGCATTCTTCTGAGTGTCCTCGAACCAAACTCTATCAACTGTAGCTAAATAATCTAGTGGCATGCTTCGTCCTGAACTAACTTCATAGGCATCTATCTCCATGTTATCTAGTGTCATACTCTTATGCCCTCCACGAGCTGCCTCCATCTTGTATGCTCTCAGTGCAGTAAACGGGAGAAGATATGTTTTGCGTTGCTTTCTAAACTCCACTAATACGAAGCATAGTGCTCCAAATTTATGGCACTTCTCTAAATGTTCATACTGATGATCCTCAACCTTCTTTAGGTCAAATCGATCAAGTTCTTGAATTGACTTAGCTTCAAAAAATACTGCTCGTCCTCGATAAATGCCGTCATAATCAACTGTTGACTTAGCTTCAAAGAATCCTGCAAGTACTTTTGTTCCTTTGCTCCGAGTTACTTTTACTGGTGTCGATCTTTTATTGATAACCGCAAGCTCTCTATTCTCATAAGATTCATTTGTGTAATTTAGTAGATTCTCGAACGCTGCTCCCCGGTTCCCTTGTCCCATGTTTAACCGCCTTTCTATTAGCTCTAGAATCAAGTACATAGTTCATACCATCGATATTAAGTATGTTTGGTACTTCATTTTTGATTTTCATTACTGTTACGATCTTTTTATATTTCTTACCAACCTCGTAATGTGTCATTTCGAATCTTTCCTCGCTCTTTTTGGGGTTTCTAATTCACGTTTTTCAGCTATTTGGTCAATCATATCTTCAATCTTTGCCCGTACAACTTTTTGACTAGTTGATAACCCTACACCTGCAGTAGATGCCTCTGAGATAATTTTAGCTACGATATGGTCAGCTGCGGCCAGATGTTCAAAAAGTCGATATTCCAAGGATTCAAAGATTCTATCGAATTCATTTAGCAAGTACTTCTCCCGGCGTTCAGCAGCAGTCATAATCACCACACCTTTTCTCGCTTGCGATTGACGAGTAGCATTATAAGCTTTTTTATTTTTTCTCTAGCTATGAGTTCTTTAGTTGCGTGGATTCGTATGTCATAGTCAAGTGATTCATCGTTTATGATCTGCAAAAGTTCAGCGTCAGTTCGACAATTAAGAAAGGTCATCGATGTTTTGCCTCCTTCTGTTCTCTTTCTCTCGCCGCTTTCATTTCCTTTGCCCGTTGCATTGAACGTTCTAACTCTTCAGCGCTAACCGATTTAGCACCGGCATTTGTTGTAATTTCAAGCTTTGGCTTTCCACTCGGTGTACTGCTATTTCGGTTTGTCTGCTGTTGTGCTCTCATATGGGTTAGTATTTTCGGATATTGTTCTCTCAAATTAGTTGGACTAAAAATGATAGTCCGGTAAAAGTTTTCGTTCAGACCGTATTTGATAACTTCGCCTAACTCAACCTCTGGGATCTTATCTCTTTCAAGTATCAATCTGAATGTGTCCGCCCAGTTCTGAAAGTTAGGCTCCTTGATTAAATGGCTTGTCCCAAGTTGGAGAGCATTCTCATAGGCCAATTCATGAAATCGTTTAGCCAGTTTATAGACTCGGTCATCCTCGGAATAAACGCGTTTAGCGTTTTTCTGAGAGGAAGATTTTTTTAATTCTTTTTCTTGTTCATTCTTGTCATTCTTTACATTCTTGTTTATATTGTTGGGTTGCCGTTGCTCTCGCTTAGGCTTCGCGTCCGTTTCGTCATTGCCTTCGTCGTTGCTTTCGTCCTCACCAGAATCTTGATAAACGCTGTAGTTAAGCACTTCTACAAGCATTCCGTGCGTTGCTTTCGTCGTTGCAATCATCGTTGCTTCCGTGTCGCTTTCGTGACCCCCTCCATCGGGTTTTCGTAGAAAGCTCAAAACCTGATATACTTGGTCCTTTGTCGGCCGTTCTACTCGGGCTCCTACATGCCATTTACAAGCTTCAATGATATCGGGTATAGAGGTACTAATTTGCCCTCGTTTAAGCCCCTTGTATTGAGCATGTTGCGCTGAGATAAGCAAATACATCCAGACCTTCAGATACAGCGGCGGCTTATCCCAAATGGTGCTTTCTATAATCTTTCGATGTAGTTTGATCCAGCCGTCCATTTCACCACCTGCTTACTTTTACATTTTCATGAACTACCCAGCATCAATTGCTATATCCCGGCAGTTACGCGAACAGTACCATGCACCCTGATACTCATAGACATTTTTCTTCGAGTAAATTCTTTCTCTACAACAGACACAAACCCCAATAATTTTTTTGTGCGGCCTCTCCTTTTCAGGTGTTGTTTGCTTTGTTTTTTTCATAGTCTCTTCAGGTTCCGCCTCGATAGAACGTTTATCAATCCGTTTCAGCGCTATCCTTAATCCTTCTATCGTTCTATTTCTCTTGGAACACGGCTTGCCGCATTTTCGTATATAGTTTGATTGGTCTTGGTAGGCAATTCTCAGTTCTAGGCGTATCCGTGCACGCTCCGCCACGCGTTTCGAATCTACTTTAGCCATCAAAGTCCACCTCCTAGAGTCCTATTCTCGCGATTAGCCTTCAGGTGTAGTTCAAATAGTTGTTGTAACAGAGACTCATGCTCGTTTTTCCACATCTTTCTTTCTTCCATAGCTTCAGCCTCTAACATCCTCAGTTCCTCTACAGCTATTTCAGCGCGTGTTTCCTTATCTCCGGGGCCTGGTTCCATCTTGGCGCGAGCATAGGTGGATTTCCGAAGTGCGTATATCCGCCAATACTCCCCCTCTCTCACAGCTGCCACGCGTCCCATGAGCATATGTGCTTTAGTCAGTAGTTCAATCTTCATAATGTCCGCGCCTGGGGCGTTCCCATCGTACTGATCAGCTTGGGCACGTAGTATCTTGATATCCTTGATATACTGCTTAATATCAATGTCCATCTGATTTCACTCGATCTCTTATTAATTTGTTACCGAAGCAATGATAATTACAGATATGACCGCCATGGGCTGATAGATGTACCTGGCCTTCAGGAATAATTGTCTCGCAGGCTAGACAGCTAAAATTACCGTTGGTCCAGCCTGAAGTTACTTTCTCACGCTGTATCTGACGCTCTAAAAAGTCTCTTCTCCTTTGTTCTGGAGTTCTCATCCATTCCGGATAATTCATCGTTTTTGAAACAAGGTCTAGCGACTCTTCACGCATGTCCTTTACATATTTAGAGTGATCTATTGCTGCACGTTCTTGAGCTGTGAAATCCATCCCATCAAGGATGGGATCGGCATAGGGTTGGCGCTTATGCATAGATAAAACTGCATTAAATAAACTTGTAGATTGGATTGTAACCTCATATTTTCGTCCAGTTACATCTACCATAGGTAAATTCCAATCTTTAGCTTGCATTGCTTTTTCCTCCAAATGCTGATAGACTGTCCTTAATTAAATTTGTTTTGCACGTGACTAGCTCCCCGGCTCCTACCCCGGTGGGCTGTTTTTCATTTAATCGGCCATTTCGGAACTTGTCTAAGGCGATTTCATCCCAGACTTTCAGCAACTTATCCCTACATTCCCGCCGATTTTGAGCAGCAAATAGATAGATATTAAAATCTATTTCTCTTCCCCGTAACAACGCATCATCTTCAACTGTCTTCCAAAATGCAACCTCTTCGCGAAGATCTTCAGCAACAATATGCTTGTCCACAAGATCCCTCCTTTTCTTAGTTAAATCAAAACAACATTTGACCGTTTGCTTGTTCAATCTGTCTCATTAGGTTATTGGGTGGATTCCAAAGCGGAACGTATTGAAGCGCACGATCGTAATCTTTAATGAATGTGTTGTTATATGAATTGATCTCAAAGAACTCAGTGAATTCATTCCACAGCGCTGAATATACTTGCGTCCGAAGGCTGCTATCCTTATAGGCTGCTGATTTCTTTCCACCCACGATTTCTAAAACTCGTTTGTTCCCTGCCTTTTTTAGTGTTCGTTGCTGCCCGTAATCAATCGTTATGCGGTTTTCTAAATGCTCTACCCGATCTTCCATTTCTTTAGTTCGAATATCCAGCATCAGAATTGCTTGTAATTCTTTACTAGCCCCAGCGAATGGATTCTTGATCTTTTCTTCCATAGCTTCGAATTTAGTCACATAAGCAGCTGTGAAGAGCACACCCTTTTCTCCTGTCATTTTATTGGCTACCATATCGCAACCTTTACGAGTCAAGAGGTAATTAGGCTGTTCTTTGTTCTGTGCATTGAGATAATGGCTTGGAATGAAAAATTGATGACTCCCGAGATCTTGGGAGTCCAAAATCTCTGCATATCTCCGAATGTCATATAAAAGATGGTCATGACGTTTACCCATCATGTCTGCTACTTCACGGCTGTCAATTGTAACTGGCTCCTTAACAATTTGTTTATGCATGAATCGCTACCTCCCTTTACTCCTAGCTGATCTCCTATCTTTCGCGTTAATGGAGTCACTAGGGTATCCGATATTTAACCGTTGAACTGGCGTATGTCCTTCTAAATTCTTGTTTGCGGCTTGAGGATCGTATCCGATACTTTGCGGTTTACCGAATCTCCCAAACAGTTCTTTGCGCTCCATTTCATGAGCAGTGCGGCAATGATTGACTGTGATTACATCACCTGTATGACCACAATTGGGATAAGGGCATCTGACTGTACTGCATATGATTACTGTCACGTAACTAAACCTCCTTACCTTCACCTAGAGAAGTTATATACCTTACTTCTAAGTCATCAATGAGTGCTAACATACTTGGATTATTCAACCAGTTACGACGAGTACGGTCAGTAAAGTCTTGAATTTGCTCTGGCGTACAACCACGATTCAAACAGTTTTGAAATATAGTTGTCATATCAGGGTATCTACTTTTCTTGTTGTCCATGGAGTGTCTCCTTTCCAAATCTTCCCTCTGCCTTTAGAATGAAAGTTGTCCAGACTACAATTCAAAGGAAGAAGGTGATTACATGACTGACACAACTTCCATGTTTATTGGCGATTGGGAAATCGAATCATTTTTGCCGGGTTCGGTTATTTTCCATTCTCCCAAAGACAATGAGGTTCTGTTGCTCTCTAGGAGTTCGCAAATTCTTGCGAGAGTTGTCCTAAAAGAAGATAATGCAGTTATCCTTAAAACTGAGGTGGAGATTAACATACCGGTATCAGGCGGAAAACTTATTCAGTTTTTGCATAATAACGTCCATTGACCAGTTCGTATTGATCAACTAAACGTTCAGAGGTGCGGCGTAACTCTTCGGCAATCGCCGGGTTGATTTCACTTTTTAATGTTATGTTTAATTTTCCAGTCTTGATGTTGATTTTCATCGAAACCAACAAGGTCGCCTTCTCTTGGGCGGCCTTCTTCTTGAGCGCCTGTCGTCTAAACATCTGATTTGCTCCTTACTGGGTATAAAACCCTATAATGCGGTTATGATGGCTGATAGGGCTACACCTGAGAACTACAGCTTGCCCTCTCATGTTCAGCGATCCATTCTAGCAAGGCAGCTTTCCGAATGCGTATTACCTTTCGCATTTTTATACTTGGGAGGTCACCAGAAGCACACCAAGCATAAATCGTGCTTCTAGCGACATTAAGATACTCAGCTACCTCTTCTGGAGTGCAAATTTCAGGTAATGTTTCGATTTCCATAATTGCTCCTCACTTACTGTTGCTTAAAAAGCAACATTTGAATTAAAAATTTTTGGAAATACATCACAAACCGGCATTTCCAGTTTGTTTGCTATCCTCACCGCCTCCCCTAAAGTAAACTCTCTCCCACCTCTTTCCGCGCGAAGATATGTTTCAGCGCTTACTCCAACAGCAACAGCCATATCATTCGCATTGAATTTCTTAATCGTCTTACGAAGATAAAGTAATTCAGCGTACTGCGTAGGATCGGAATGCAGGTCTAATTTTTTGCTCAAATTCAGCCCTCCTCTCGCACTAATAATATACATCCGTGTTGCTCGAAATGCAACTATTTTATCATGTTAATATTTATCTTCAACTAAAGGCAACAATTTTGTTGTCTTTTACGCAATTCTGTTGTATAGTAAACAACATTAGGAGGTTAGAACATTGGAAAGAGATGTTTTTCAACAAACGTTTGAACGATTGAAAACACAATCTGGTTTAACAGATGCTGAAATAGCGAGACGATTAGATGTTAATCGCTCAACAGTTAGTAGATGGAAAGATGGAACAATCTCTCCGCCACTATCCAAAATTAAAGAAATAGCTAATCTCTTCGGGGTAAGTCCTCTTGAGTTTATTGATGATTCGGTTGAAGAAAATGAAGTGCGTAATACACTTAAAAAAGCTTTACCAGAAGGGGCAATTCCGGTCAAAGGAAAATCCATTACTGTTCCGCTTTACGGATCTATTGCGGCTGGTGTACCTCTTGAAGCAATACCGGTAGAAGAATACATAGAAATCCCTGAGGACGTGGGGAGTTGGTATCCTTATGCCTTTCTTCTCCGCGTAAACGGTGAAAGCATGAATAAGGTTGTTCCTAATGGAGCTTACGCTCTCATTGATCCTTATAATGGCGAGGACGTTGGTAATGGGGATGTAGTTGCTGTTCAAGTAAATGGATACGAAGCTACACTAAAGCGGTTTTTCAAGTTACATAACACTGTTGTTCTTGAGCCCGATAGTTATAATCCTGAATACGTCGCTCAAAACTTCACTTCACCAGAAACTCAAAACCTGCGAATAATGGGCAAAATGGTTTGGTTCATGTCGCCACCAAACGCTAAATTTTAACTAATTTACATATGAAGGGAGGTGAAGTTGAAAATGCCAAGAAAACCAAAGCAAAAACCTGAAGAGATAAAATACCCTGGGGTTCGTGAAAGAGGCGGTGTGTTTCGTTTTCGCTATGATATCATCAATCCTAAAACAGGCAAACGAAAGCAAAAAGAATCCGATCCATTTCCTACGGCTCTAGAAGCATTCACTGCAGGAATTAAAATCAAGGAAGAACTCAACAATAAAACATACGTAGAAAAGAAATCAGTTTCATTCGATGATTGTTGCGAAGAATTCCTTAAGCATTACAGTGCAAGAAATAAAAAAGGATCTTCGATAGAATCAAGGGAAAGAAACTTGAAGCGGTCGCGCGCTCAATTCAAATTCACTAGAATTCAAGATATCACAAAAAAACAATATCAAGATTTTTTGGATTCCCTTAAACTCGTTGAAAAGAAAAACAAAACTATTGGTTTAAGCCAAAACTTTATTAATAACATTCACGTTTCAACTAAACTGGTTTTTTCTTATGCAATGGAAAACGGAGTCATAAAGACGGACCCATCCAAAGGCATTGAGGTACCAAAATACCAAGAGACCGTTGAACAGCTTGAGAATGAAAATGAAATACCTAACTACATGGAGAAAGAGGAGCTAGTCCACTTTTTAAAAATAATCAAAGAGCATGGAACCGAACAGGATTACCATTTTTTTTATGTACTTGCTTATACAGGTATGAGAATAGGCGAGTTATGTCCGCTTAAATGGAGAGACTTGGACAAGGAGATAAAACAAATCTCTATCACAAAAACTCTAGCTGATTCGGGCAAAACCACAGATATGAATGTCGGTACACCAAAAACTAAATCATCGAAGCGAAAAATTAGTATAACCAGTAGTGTCATTTCTATATTTGACGCTCAATCATATTGGCAAAAGCAGTACAAAATGTCCGTCAGAAAAACTTATTATGAAAAAAGCGAGTTTGTGTTTATTAACACCAAAACGTTTCCTGGCTATCAAATATCAGGCAAGCGAATGCGTGACACAATGAAGGTCTTTCTGAAACTTGCCGGATTATCAACGGACCTAAAACCTCATTCACTAAGACATACTCATGTTTCATTATTGGCGGAAGCTGGGGTATCTCTAGAAGTAATACAAGAACGCCTTGGCCATAAAAACGATGACATAACCAGGGCGATTTATATGCATGTAACTAAAAAACTAAAAACGGAAGCTTCTGAAAAGTTCGAAGAATTACTAAATGGACTTTGATGTGGGAAGCATGTGGGAAAAAACCGCAATTCCATTGACAAATCAAGGCATTGGCATAGCCACCTGCATCATGCCAGCCACCCGAACAGTCTAGTTGAAGATCCGGTTGCCCATATACAATCCCTTTTGCGGTATGACACGCCTTGTGCTTCCAATCTCCAGCATATTCTTCAGTCAGCTCAACGCCACAGCGATAATAATAAAAAGCTTTCAGCAAGCCCTGTTGAAGCTCATGATAAGGCTGATCTGAGATTGTAAAGGATACCGAAGCTAGACCCTCGCCCTGCTCAATCCGATATCTTCCCTCAGTATTGACCTCCGAGAAATCACCTATGTGCAAAGTTACTCCACTGGCTTTATCAAATTTTCCAGCATCTGATCTACCTTTGAACACAATAGTTCCACTATCAACATCAATTACCTGAAAATCATGCTCAGCACCTGTAAATACTGCGATTTTTTCTCCATCCAGCGGATATCCGATTTGATTCACAGTAATGGTGCGAAGTGTACGCTCGCTCATCTTCATTCTCCTTTTATGTAAAAATGATGAAGCTGAAGTAACCTTTCTCTTCTAGTTGAGAATACTCTATTCTAGTTATCTATGGCAATGTTGTATACAAGAAAAAACCTAGAGTCACCCGAAACGAAACGGATAACTCTAGGCGGACAAAACAGCTTATTTGTCGTCAAGCAGTTTAATAAAGTTAGCTGGAAGTGTGAACTGCTTATTATGAACCACTATACGGCGAAGCTCTTCCTCAAAGGAGCTAAGATCATCTTCATCATCGTCTTTGATTTCCTTTATATCCCGGTGCAGACGCTCCATTTGCAGATCAAGGGCATGAGCGGCATCCGCCGCATTTTTCAGTTCACGAGTCATACTCTCAGGTACTGATTTATTATATTTATAAAAGATTTTATGTTCGAGGCTTGCCCAGAAATCCATAGCAATGGTACGAATTTGAACTTCTACACAGACAAGCTCCTGGCGATCGGACATAAAAACAGGGACTTGAATCAGCAAATGAAGACTCTGATATCCGTTAGGTTTGGGATTCTTAATATAATCCTTCACTTCAAGGACCGTTAAATCATCCTGCTTCTGAAGCATCTCACTAACATGATAGATATCAGAGATAAAAGAACAGGTGATCCGCAGACCAGCGATGTCTTTAATACAATTTTTCACTGAATTCAGCGATAATTCTCCGTTTTTGCGCAGCATCTTGTTCATGATACTCTCTGGTGACTTAATACGCGATTTGGTATGTTCAATTGGGCTGTAATCATGCAGAGACTGAAACTCCTGTTTTAGGATCTCAATCTTCGTTTCCATCTCATCCAATGCGAATTTATAAATCAACATGAAACGAGTAATATCGTGCTTAAGCTTCTTAAATTGTTCGATTTGATTCTCGGGGGTCATTATCTCATTTCTCCTCTTGTAGCGTTTCTCTATATTTATCATAGCCAATCCACTAGTGAAATTCAAATTCAGCGGTATTGTATCCATAATCCAAACCCCACACTTCGTTTGATTACGTACCTTTTGCGCGTCGAATCCACTTGCGAAGTCGCTATCGGACCCCATAATCGCTATTGGTAAAAAACACAAAATATGAGCCTCTTCATACGAAATAACGTCACTGGAGTCCCAAACCCTGCTCAAACGGAGATAAACCTAAAAACCAAACCAATGATGCCCAAGTGACTAAAGTAACCCAAATAACCAAACTAGCCAAAGACCCTCAATATGTTACGGACTGTATTGCAGCTATTTGAGCTTTTTGGAGCATTTTTCAGAAGTATCGGACCGTATAGCTCTTATTACCATGTAACAGTGCAGAATCGGTGTGGTTATGAGTAAATAGCTGCAATATAGTCCGATAGCTCGCCTAAAACATTCGAAATGGAGAAATAAGGTCATCTGAGTCCGATCCATCGGAAAAGTGTGTTCACAAGCATGGGGGATAGTTCAAATCGCGCAAGAACCTAAAGTAACCTAAGTGCGAATAACGCCTTCTGAGTCCGAACGCTCAGCGGTGAAGGTCTTGGAGAAAGTGCAGCCTGATTTCGGTTGGTTTACGTCCAGGAACACAGTGTACCCGAGTACCCGATCATTGAACTGAAAGTTTCATTATTCAGTTGAGCTGTTTCCACTTTTGCTCAAGCGTTTGCGGAATATACTCCTTCAAAAGAGTCAGGAGTTCCAACGGCTCGTTGGATACGTTTAGCAGGCTGAGATGCGAAGAATTAGAAAAGCCTTCTTGGATACTGTTATGAATCAGATTCAGCAGAGGATCAAAATAATTCCTGATATTTAGAACCCCTACCGGCTTCTTGTGTATGCCAATTTGTGACCAGCACAAAACCTCAAAGAGCTCCTCATACGTTCCAAACCCTCCAGGTAAAGCAATAAAGCCATCTGCCAGCTCTCCCATTTTTGCTTTACGGCCATGCATATCCTCTACTTCTATCAACTGCGTTAATTCTCTATGTACCATTTCCCCATTAAATAATCCTCTAGGCATTACCCCGATTACCTCGCCTCCACCATTCAAAACAGCATTAGCGACTTCACCCATTAATCCGATTTTTGAACCACCATAAATTAAACGATAATTATGCATAGCCATGTAATTACCAAGCTCAACAGCTTTAGCTTTATAATCCTCATGCACCCCTAAATTCGACCCTGCAAAAACACATATTGATTTCAAAATCTCATCTCCAAACTATATATTGATAATGTCCGCTATCTAATATACTATATGTTGGAGTATAAATCATGTGAAAGATTAAGGAGTGCTACATAATATGGAAATCAATGAAGTGCAGAAGTGGATTAAGCATTTTTATGGAGAACGAGGCTGGACTACTTATGGTCCTTTTATAAGAGTCGGATTCTTAATGGAAGAGACAGGTGAAGTCGCACGAGCTGTACGCTCCTATGAAATCGGCAGAGATCGACCGGATGAATCGACTCGTACTCCAGAACAACTGAGAACCGACTTGATTGAGGAAATCGGGGATGTTCTAGGAAATATCGCATTGTTAGCCGACTTATATGGCATCACTTTAGAAGAGGCTTTTACTGCACATAAAGAAAAATTAGTGAAGCGATTTAATTCCTAGGGACGAAGTAATCCTAAAAAAAAGGACTACAATCGGCAACACCGAATTGTAGTCCTTCTTTATTTTAATCTTTAAGCCCTGTTAAGCTTTACTGCCTAACGTATGATTCGAAATGGCTTTGATTATGGTTTCCCAATCAGCCGGGTGGACTTCGTGGCCCGTTCCTTCCAGGGTTAGAAGCGACGCATTAGGAATTTCCGCAGCAAGCGCCAATCCATGCTCTATAGGAAGCACCGTGTCTTCTGTGCCGTGGATAACCAAAGTAGGAACCATGATATTTTTCGCCTTGCCCTCGTAGTCAGCATCCCCTGTAAGGAGAGAATGATTAAACATGCTAAGCAAGTTGTTGGCACGTTTTATTTCCATCCATACTTGTTTATACGCTCTTTTCTCATCGAATTTATGTTTTGAACCACAGAGTATGCCGGAACCTGAAACCAAATAATTGGCTACCGCTTCCTCATTAGACCAATCCAGTGTTGCCCCATCTGCATGAAATGCGAGGATCCGCTCATCCATAGGAGGCAAGTTCCGATCATTATCATCAGCTTCAAAAAAACTAGATGCGATCAAGGTTAAGGTTAGAACTTTTTGCGGATGACGTGTAGCAAGGACTTGGGCAATCATTCCGCCTAAGGACATCCCAACGATATTTGCCTGTTCTATATTATAGGCGTCTAGTAACCCAGCGGCATCATCAGCCATATCTATCACGGTATAATTGGAACTCCCAGGCTCATAGACAACGGAACGTCCGACATCCCGGTTATCATAACGAATAAGGTAACGTCCGGTATCAGCTAATCGCTGACAGAACTCTTCATCCCAATAAACCATAGAACATGTGGCACCCATAATCAGCAATATCGCAGGATTGCTAGGATCTCCAAAACTTTCCGAACATATATCAATTCCGTTTACTTTTACTATTTTTTCGCTCATTATTCATTCCTCATTTCATTCGAATTTTATCAATGAATGCACAGTTAAATAAGACTCAATACATTTTGAAAAAATGGATGATGTCATCATTGAATTGCACCTCAAATTAACGTAAACGAATGAATTTGATAATCACAATAAGCACTCTCCTATTCCATATTGAAGGGTTTTTAACCCAATTTCGATTATAACACAAAAAAGCTATCCCCTGATTTTGCGGATCAGGGAGATAGCCTACTATTTATCGCCACAAAAATATTCGTTAAATAAATACTTCCTCAACAGTCAAATTACGCTCTTTAGATAAGTCTCTGAACGTAGTCTCATTTATTTTTACCAGAGGTTTGAAAATATCCAACGGATTATTCATAATAATCGTACCTTGCTCACCATTGCTAAGCTGAACGCTCTTACCCACAAAATTCGGCAATAAATGTCCGATCAGGGCTTGTACCGCATTTCCATTCAGTTTGCCAAATCCAAGCTCATGCACCTTGCGCAGAACGTTAATCAGGCCTTGTTTTGGTTGGTTCGCTCTTCCTAAGGTCATGCCTACATAAGTATTTGCGACAGCAACAATCTGCGTATACGGATGCAAGTCCTGTTTACGGAGATTGTTAGGATAACCTGTACCATCCTCGAATTCATGATGCTGAAGCGCCACTAGTGCGGTCTTTTCGTCATTCATCGATTTAAGGATAATATCGTATCCATACGTAGTATGACGTTTTAGTTCTTCTGATTCTTCGGGAGTTAAGTTATCCGTCTTATTTAAGATATGTGGAGCAATCTGGCTTTTTCCGATATCGTGCAAATAACCGGCTCTACTAATCTCAAATCTTTCGGCTTTTGTATGACCTAACCAAGTCGCTATGTAAAAAGATAACAGTCCGACCTGCAATGAATGATTGTATGTACTGATATCATCACGTTCAAGCAGCAATAATAAAGAAACGACATCCTTTTGTTCATCCAATTTCTCCAACAATGGCTGCAGCGTATTATCAACATCCGACTGCGTAAAGCTACCCTTGCTGAGTGCTTCCAGAAATATAGATTCATAGTTTTGGATGGCTTGATCAAAATTACCATCTATCCCTTGTGCCACATTCATTTCATCATTATCCAGCGCCATCATGCGTGGTTCAATATCGACATAATCAATCTGATGCCTCATCAGGATGGTGATTTCTTCTCCGTAGACCACTGTCCCTTTCGGAAGCACGTGTAGGCCAACACTATTGAATGTATCTGCTATTAGACAATCGCCATGTTTTAGATCTGTGACATGAGCTTTCAAAATTCAGCACCCCTTACTATATGTAGGTATATTTTACCTTAAGGATAGCTAAATTCTTCCAAAGTAACAATATGGTTAAAGACTCATTAAACCACTCGGTTAGTTCAAAAGACCCCCGCGACTTCAGCACCCCTAAATCTATTTTTAGAGATTAAGCCTTACATTTATCCGTCTTACACACTACCTAAAAGGGATTGCTAAATTCAGCGATCACTTTCCCAATCAGCTTATCCTTCGACACAAATGGAGTATCCCACAGATGAGCATCATAGCTTATATTCCGGTTATCTCCGAGAAAAAAATATTGATCGGCGGGTACCGTAACCGGTCCAAAAGTGTAATCCATTTGTTCATTGAGGTAAGGTTCGTTAACCTTCGCTCCATTTCGGTAAAGTGCGCCATCTTTAATTTCCAAGGTATCTCCAGGCAGCCCCATTAGCCTTTTTACATATCTTTTATTTTCATCACCAGCTACAGGTGGCGTAAATACAACAATATCTCCATGCTCAAGTGTGGTCATCCATAACATTTTCTCAACAATTAAGCGATCATTGATTTGAATCGTTGGGATCATAGAGCCCGTTGGAACTCTCATGGCTTCAGCAACATAGGTTCTAACAAACAAAGAAATAACCACTGCGATCACAATACTCGGCAACCATTGCTTCATAAATTTCAACATTATTGCTCACCTCACATTCATTTTATAGAGTCAAACTTTTTTCAGCTGGTTCATATTCAGTTCATAATGTCGTCATGTATAGTTCATCTTCATCAGGTAAGCTTCCTTTAGCCATTCGTTAGGTAGCTAGAATAAAGCGATTAGAACAGGAGAAGATGCGAGTGATACCAGAAGAAGAGGTTATTAAAAAAAGAATGAATAAACCGTTAAAAATTACACTTATTTCCTTAGGGGCTTTAGCTACTGCAATAGTACTTTTTCTAGTGACTGTTTTTGTCGCTAATATTTTCCTCAATAAATCGGACCAAGCTAAAATAAAACCCTATGGTCAGTCTGTAAGCGTCGATGGTAAAAATATGAATGTTTTGATTCAAGGAAATGGCGAAGAGACAGTCGTGCTCTTACCTGGTTATGGAACGGTGGCACCGGGACTTGATTTTAAGCTGCTAATAGATGAACTATCTCCATTTTACAAAGTTGTCACGATTGAGCCTTTCGGTTATGGATTAAGTGATAGAACTGAAAAAGAACGAACTACAGAAAATATTGTAAGTGAAATTCATGAAGCTGTAAAACAGCTTAATATTGACCGTTATATTCTAATGGCACACTCTATTTCCGGTATGTACAGTTTGAATTATGTGAACAAATATCCAAACGAAGTGAGTGCATTTGTCGGGATTGATAACAGTATTGCAACGGAAGACAGAACAAATGTTAAAATACCTTCAGAAAAATTAAAATTTCTTAGAAAATCAGGCTTGGGCAGATTGGTATTGAAATCAAGCGGAAACCCTTACGATGGATTGCCGTTTGATGATGAAACTAAAGAACAATTGAGATTGTTTACGCTTAGAAACACTTATAATTACACTCACTTAAATGAAATGGGACATATGGCTTCTAATTATAAAGGGGCTCTAAATTCAACTTTTCCAAAGGATCTTCCCCTTTTGCTCTTTGTACAAGGGGATGATACTCTCTTAAAAGATTGGATATCATTGCATGAAGAGCAAGTCAAAAATTCTAAACAAGGAAAATTGGTAAAACTTGATGCAGGACATTATCTGCACCATACCAAATCAAAAGATATCGCTGAAAATTTCAAGACGTTTATGGAAGAAATAAAATAAAAAGCGTTTCTTCTATTCTCCATGCTGCGGCCATCATGTGCAAGTTTCCTTGCATTTCATGACGCAGCATTTTTTTCTTAGTATTCAAATCTCGAACCGCTCAATAATCCGATTCATTTCCCCATCAACATCAATCGAAGTATTCTTAGGAATATGAATGACGAACAAACCGCCAAAGATCAACTCACATTTGCCTTCATTCTCTATAATTCTATGTTTAAAAGCTGCAATGGCCGTTGAATCCACCGCTTCTTTACTAAGCAGCCAAGCGTATCTTTTGAAAGGAGATTTCTGAACCGTCTCTTGGTAATAATAGACTCCATTTTCTTCCTTCACCTGTATAATATCTCCCATTGTAACAGCTGGATTAAAAATCGGTGTCTCTTCAATTCGAAATTTATCTTTGCCAAATGGAGTAACATCGAGGATTTCTATTTCACGGCCATCTGCGTTGAAGCAGATATGGATTCCGGACGATTCTAGCATCGGCACACCTCTATTCTTGTTCAATATCTAATCTTGTTCATTCTAAATAACACAAAACAAAGTAAATACATTAGGCTCGTAATCCCGAACAACCTAAAGATTCCGGGCGTTAATAACATATATAAACTGTAGGGAAAACTCCAGATAAATGCAAGCAGCATTAGCCGACTTCTGTTTAAAAAGACTCCTATTGCTAATAACCCCGCCGGTAATAACAACATGATTATACTAATCACAAGAGTGGAGCGATTCGTAATCTCAGCATAAGGATTGATGAATATAAAAATTAGCCATAAAAAAACGGTCATCAAACTGGACACATAACCTATTAGTTTAATGATTGTTAAATTTATGGATGACTCCATCCTATCACCTCAATTCTTTCGCAATAATTCTCTCCAGCCACTTCCATGGAAGCAGCGTTTTGCCTAAGATTAAGATTCGCGTACCTTTGCCGATAGGATAACGTAGCCGTGGTGCTTTCATTTCGGCAATACGACCGATAAGATTAGCCACTTGACTAGGGTCAGGCGCTGTCTCAGCAGTATGTTTGGAATATCGTAGCACAGCGTCAAGACGTGCTTTATACGGAGAATCCTCCTTACGTTGAATTTGCTCCATACCTTTTCCCCATATCGGTGTACGGAAGGAGCCTGGTTCAATTAATACCACCTTTATTCCATAAGGGGACATTTCATGACGCAGGCTTTCGCTGAAGCCTTCAACAGCAAATTTAGAAGCTGCATAAGGCGCATAACCTGGAAATCCGGATAATCCACTTACACTTCCCACATTAATAATCGTGCCGCTCTGCTGTTCTCGCATAATGGGCAGCACAGCTGTTGTCACAGCCACTAATCCAAAAAAGTTCGTCTCCATTTGCCGCCGCCATTCCTCCATAGATATTTCTTCTATGAAACCGCCAATGGCAAAACCTGCATTATTGACTAGAACATCAATTCTTCCAAATGTTTCGTGTACTGAAGATATTGCTGTCTCTATAGAATCGCTGTCAGTTACATCCATGGTCATTAAATGAAGCTGCTTTAGGATCCCTGCCTGCTCTGCCTGCTGCACCAGCTCGCCTTTACGGCTTAAATCACGCATGGTTGCTATCACCTTAAACCCCTGCCCAGCCAATTTGAGCGCTGTCAGCAGTCCAAATCCACTGGAGGTTCCGGTAATCAGGGCCACTCGATCATGCCCATACTCTAGATGTGAACTCATATTTACTCCCCTTTGTATTTCACAATTATAAAAACAAGCAAACAAACGTTCTATTATTCATTGACTATCCATTAATTTCAAGTTATAGTAAGAGCATCTTTTATATTTCTGTGCGGGAGAAGCACCTCGCAAGACAGGCGTCTATGCCTATCTTGGAGGTGCTTTTTTGCGTATATTAACTAATCCATTAAGGAGCTGAGAGGAATGTTTAAGCCAAAAAGCACCGTCAGATGTAGAAAGAACATTTTCAGAATTAGAGATTTAAAATGGGTGGCTCAAGTAGTGCTGGTAGCAGCTTTCTTAACCTGTAACCTCACACTTGCGTCTGCTACTGTCTGGGATTCTGCGCTGGATGATATTAACAGTCTTCATGGTAATTATACCGCGCTTCAAGCCACCCTCAAGACAGATAACTCAAAAATTCAGAAGTTACGCAAACAGAATAATGACGCTCTGAAATCTATTCGTACCGTCATACAGTCAACAGATCAAGCACTGTTAAGCCGCTTATCTTCAGAAGCTAGCTCAGTTCAGAAGAAACACGCTCCCCTTCTGGAACAATACAGCACACTCAGTAAACAGTCTACCGCAGCCAAGAAAGCAAAAGACTTGAAAACAGTCACATTGCTGGACCTGAAGCGTAATAAACTAAAGGCTGCTGTAACCCTCGCACGAGCCGAAATTAAGACAAAGACAACCACTTTGGCAGCCGCTCGCAAGCAAACTGCTGCTAAGCTTAAACCCGTCAAAGATGCGTTGGCATCCATCACTGCTTTAAAGAAACAAATAACTGCCGAGAGTAAGAATCTCACTGCCACGCAGAAAGTACGCGCGGAAGCTGACAAACAATATAAAGCAGCTGTTAAGCAAGGAGATGCAGTTAGAGCCGCCACAGAATTGAAATCATCCTATGAGCAAATGAAACGCATTCATTCCATGCAGCAGAATATTTACAGCTGGGAACAGAAGATTTCGCTAGCACTACGAGCAGCAGAATCTAAACTTCCCTAATAATTCGCCCCCACCGGCTCAAATCAGCTTCACTAACATACTAATTAGTTGAGCTGCGGGCACAATTAGGAGCTGAGCAAATATAGTGCCTACAAATCGTGAACCCATCAATACCACATATATTTTTCCTAGCTGATCACGGTATTCTACATTTTCAGTAGCCTTATGGGTAATAAGACCAAGCTGTGGGTCGATAAATATGGTCAGCAGAATAGTCGCCATACCGTTAATCAGTCCGGAAGCTTGAGAAGCAGTCGTGCTATATTGAGGCATTAGATGAGCAGCATACAAAGATGATATGACACCTACGGTGTAAAAGGCTGTAACAAAAACATTCATCACAATAAAACGTTTAGGAATCCCCAGGTATCTGAAGTTATATAGATTCACTTTTGGTTTTCTTATGTATTTTCTTGTGTTCTTTAGTTGCCCGATCGTCACACTGGTAAGCAGTTTTGGGATAGAACCCTCGATCTCAAGCTTAGAGATGATTCTCCCAAACAAGCCTACAAAGGTAGGGAACACCGCAATGGCAATTAAAGTCCCTAATGAAGAAGCCAATAATATAATTCTCAAGTAATTAAGAAGTGGAAAATCTGAATGTATTTTGGCATAATCTACGAATTTAGCCGTCAGTGGAGCTTGGATCATATTTGCAGTTCTTGAGACGAGAACAATAATGCCTGTGAGAGATAACGCAATGGCTATCTTGTTCAGCTTCACTCCGGCGTATCGTACCGAATACGATAAGGTTTCTGCCGTGTGAATAATCATCGTAAGCAAGCATACCACAATCAAACTATTTACCATTTAAAGGTTCCTCTCCAATAAACACTATTTATTATTTCGGTGCACCTTTTGGTGAAAGTATTGATCCAATCCATAACAAAGGCCAATGCCCGCTAAATATCTAACAAGGTCGATCCACAGGAATCCTTTTCCGAGAATTAGACCACCCAATACTGTAGAACGGATGCTGTTGATCCATTCCGCTTGATACAGCTGGCTAAATTCTATACCGAAGCTAAACACCAAACTCCATATAAAGGCGAGCCTTAGCTTTTGATTTACCAGTAGGACCCGAAACATAAAATAAACCATGCTGCCCCAAAGCGCATCTCCGAAATGTCTAGATACAAACAACGGCAGCTGATCCGTGAACACTCTAGAGCTTAACCCCAATACAATAACAACGAGGCAGATACAAGTATAAAAAAGTCTTTCTTTCAGATCATTGATCCTCATGTCCAACCTCTATCCAGCTTCTGACTTAAAATTGATGCTTGCGATAATACTAATCATTGCGATATAAAACGGATAAATAATCATCGCTCCTATTATGATCAGTCCTGTTACCGGTGCAGGTTTATCATTGGGAACCACCAAGCCGGAAATTCTGCTGATTCGATAAATATTCAATGGCAGCTCTATTACAATAAACAACATAAAGGCATAAAGTACGCTTAGTGCATTCAGCTTTATAAAATATTTCATCTGTTCAGCACTTCGGAGTCCCACAGCCGCTCCACATGGGAAAGCTCCAATTCTTCAAATTCCAGCTTATAAATATCCGGCTTGGACGTCTGTTCAAAGAACTCATATCCATACTTCTTATCAAAGTAATTTAGGATAATGGTCATGATATTCCCGTGCGTACCTAATGCGATATTGCCGCCTTTATGCTGTTGAATTAATTGCTTGATGACAGGAATTGCACGCTCTTGTGCTTCCTGGGTACTCTCTCCATCCGGCATTTTATATTGCTTGTCGCTGAACGATGTCCGAATGCCCTGCAGAAAATCATCTTCACTGATTTCAATCTCGACACTTCCGATTGCTCGTTCTCTGAGTTCTTCATACAGTTCAATCTCTTGGTTCGAAGCTTCTGCCAAATACTTAATTGTCTCTACGGCTCGTCTATATGGACTAGAGACAAAATGTGTAATTTTCTCCTCCGCCAAAAGCTCTTTGATTCTATAAGCGTCGGCGTGTCCTTTTTCGGATAATCCCCGTTCCCGCTCATTCCCTAATACAAAAGGTGATACTGCATGTCTAACCATATAAATGTATGTCTTCATGAGGCACTCCTCTCAGTCACTCAAATATCGTTGCAGTCTTCTCTCGGTCTTTTATAAAAATCTCTCTAGGATAAAGAATTGCAATCTCTGGCAGCTCGTTCTCTTTGAAAAATTTAAATTCTTCGATCTCCCCATCTATAGCTCTAAGCGTTCCTCTGATGATAGAGCACTCAAATACAATAACCGTATATTCTACCTGATCGCCATTATTATATTCGTATCTATATTTTGCTCCACCAAAAACACCTAAAATCGACGTAGGATGAACCATCAACCCTGTCTCTTCATATACCTCTCTGCGTAAGGTTCTTCCGGGACGCTCCCCTGGCTCAATCGCTCCCGCAGGCAATCCCCACAAAGATTCCCCTGGCTTGCGGATGAACAGAATCTCATCCTCTTTATTTCTTATTACTGCAGCTACGGAAGGCATCATTAATAATTCTGAGCCCACTTTCCCACGAATCCCTTGATAGTACTCAGACATCGGCATATTGATCATCCATCCTCTCCGTAAATGGGTTTATAATCTTTCTTTTAAAAAGCTGATCACGTTTATTTTCTCACCATCTGGCTGAACATTACATTGGGATAACTCGACATTAAATCGCTCACCTGTCTCTATTAGTTCAATCGCTTTGCATACATATTCGATCTTCCCAGGACTACTACTCCATGCATCTCTTGTATCATCCTTTACCCAATGAAGCTCTTTACCATTAGAATAGAAATCATGAATTAACCGTCCACTATCCGTGGTTGGTTCAATCAACATCAGGTTATCCCCTTTACCTTCACTAAACCTTTGAACGGTTTCTTTCATCCTGTTTAAATCTTTTTGATCAAAATGTATTAAAATATCATCATGTTTAGACTCATCTGAGCCTGTCTCACCTAGATCGGCCGCCAACACGCCTACAAGCACAGCAATCATAAACAACTGCACAATGATTATCCATGTTCTAAATTTCATAGTTCCCCCTAAGTTCTTTCCTTGGACTTCCCGAAAACCCACTATATGTATATTAGACATCACTATGAAAGAATCCTTTAGATTTCACAATATGCATAACCGTGGACAAAAAAAGCTTCCGAACTCAAAAAATCCTGAGCTCCGGAAGCAGTTACAATGAGGTGAGACTTAGTGTTTACCTTTTGTGCCAGCAAGCTGTACGATCATAATGACAAGAACGAGCAAAGCAATGAGCTGATCAATACTCATCTGCGTCCGCCTCCTATCCCAAATGAAGGATGGCTCATCGGACGGCATTTCCTCTCCCAAGGACACTGCTTCGTTCCCCTTATACACACTATGTATCCTACAGCCTATTTATTACTTAAAGAATGAACCCGTCCATACGTGCGAGTTCCTGCTCGACCTCATCCAACTGATCTTCGCCAAATACTTTAAACCCATTTTTCCTCAACAGCTCCGTAGTGGTACCCTCTCCCGGTGCTTTCGTATCCTTAAAGGTTCCATCATAAATATACAGACTTCCGCATGAAGGACTATCTTGTTTTAAAATAGCTAATGCAACCTGATGCTCCATGGCCAGCTTTAGTGTGGCTTGAGCCCCCTTCATAAATGGCTCCGTAACATCGATGCCTGCCCCCGTCACAACCCGATCTTCTTGCCGCTGTGCGTCAGGACGAGGGGTTGGCAAACCTCCCACTACCTCAGGACAAATATGGACAAAACGCCCTTCCTCATACCACTTTAGGAATCGGGCATCGAGACACGGAACATCGCCATTATCATAACGTACTTTATGCCCTAACAGACATGCGCTCACTAGAATCTTCCCTGTCATCGTTATCGCCACCAGTCCGTCTAGTATTTAATATATTGCTATATTATTTATGACTAGAAACGGATATGCAATATCGAAATGCCTGTCCACGAAATGTTTGTGCTTGGTACACAAAAGAAGACTCGTGGTATACATATAGAAAATCATTATTTCTGATATTGCGGCGTTTTCTCCATCCGGTACCGGCTCCAGCAGGTCCATAATAAATCTGCCAAAAAGTAGAACCCCACGATTGGAAGCACGAATTTCCAAATAGGCTGAACACCCGAATATAAAAGCTCCATAAGCGGCTGAATTACATACACACTAGCTACTGAAAGCCCCCACCAATATAGAGAAAAACGCAGGCAAATATGCCCTTGCAGTTGATAAGACATTCCTGAGTAATCCCACCATTGCTTATGGAATACTGTTTTTAACAGCCAACCGCTTATAAATTCAACAGCAGAAGGAATGATTAGCGCAAGAAATAGGAAAAGCGGAAGTGGCAGCGTCAAATCTCTAGCAATCAATAGCAATAGTGGAGCAAAGCCATACATCGGCTTAAATGGACCTTTTAGAAATCCTTCTTTACGAAAGCTTCCATTACTGTATAGATTATAGGTCCCTTCCAATACCCAACCTAAAAAGGAATAGACCATAAAATAAAAAAAGTATTGGCCCACCACAGTAACTGCTATATCACCACTTAACGAAAATATAGGAATAATCATGACCTAATCACGCCTCCCGTTGTCATTATTTTCTTAGTTGTCCATCCGGCCCTATTATGTCTTGATCGTTCTGGAAATATGCGCACAAAAAAAGACATAACCCAAAAGGTTATGCCTCCATTCCAGAATGCCAGGAGTAAAAGTCTCCCACTTGTTACTTTCTAATTATTTATGCTCTTCTTCATGAGGTGTCGTCAGCAACTGATCGTCGTTCTGTTTCTTCAGTGCATCCATCTTAAGCTCACTGCGTACGCCAAAGTTTGAACCATACTTTTTCTCAAAGTTTCCTGCGAGAGCCTCACCACGTTTTTGCCGGTAACGGCTGTTCTCATTCCGACTACGCATTTCATTTCCTCCCCGTTGGCAAAGATCTGTGAAATTTGCGAAAAGCTAAGACGAACTTGGAGAAAACACTCTGATGAGGTTGTACTTTTATTTATTATACAATACTTACTATAATCATCAACAAAAACAGACTGTCCCCTAAAGGACAGTCTGTCTTCCGAATCATTTACTCCAAATTATCGGGAAGCGGATCTGGGTGTGAAGATTCAGCAGGTTTGGCTACCCACTCATCTGCCTCTGGCTCGATGTCTACACCGTTCTCCATCTTCTTAATTTCAGCTAATGAATCGCCTTCTTTATTTTCCTTGTTGCGGATTTCCGCTTCATCTTGTGTGTGATCGGACATGTGAAATCCTCCTCAGGTGCTTTGCTTTTTTTGTTCCTTAGTTATAGTTACCCGATGGAGTGTTTTGCAAACATAGTCCAATTAAAAGAATAATTTAGGGGTACATCATCCACGCTACTAGTGGGCCGATACAAGAGCCAACTATCGCGCAAACAGTCATCGCAACCGAGCTCATCGAAACGGATTGTTCACCATATTCCAAGGCCTTTGCTGTTCCTAGAGCATGAGAAGCGGTTCCTAGACCAATTCCGATTCCAACCTCACTTCGAATTCTAAACAGCTTGATGATAAAAGGTCCGCCAATCGCACCTGTAAATCCAGCAATCATAACAAATACAGAGGTTAAAGAAGAGTCCCCACCTAAGCCGTTCGAGATCTGTATCGCTACAGGCGTAGTGATCGATTTAGGTAATAAAGATAAAACATATAATTTAGAGAAGCCTAGACCTGCCGCCAAAAGCAGTCCACTAAACATCCCTATAAGCAGTCCTACAATTGCTCCGCCCAGAATCGCCGGGAGATTCTCAATCAACACATTACGTTGTTTATATAATGGGTAGGCTAATGATACTACAGCAGGACCGAGCAGCTGGTTAATCCATTGGCCGCCTATCATATATGTATCATACGGAATATGAAAATATAGTAGTAAAGTTACAACAATCACTGTGGCTGTAAGCGCGGGAATAAGTACAGGAATACGAAATCGTCTATATACTACTGACATCATCAAATAAATAGCTACGTTAAGCAGTACAATACCTGTTGCGATAAAAAACATTATAATTCCTTCCCCTTTTCGCTTAGTCTCTTGCCGCTCCATCCCGCTTTCAGCTTGTTGTTTACGCTAGTAAGCCATTGGCTAGAATGTGCAGCTGCGGCAATCGTGAGAACACTGCTAACGATAAGGATTAGGATTAATAGTAAACCTCTACCACTAAAGATATCCATATGATTCACGATCCCAGCTGTCGCTGGAATAAAAAATAACGGAAGATAAGCTAATATCGTTGTTGCACCCTCTTCAATCCACTTCACAGGCACGACCCTAAATAGCAATAGAACAAAAAGTAACAGTAATCCTACGATACTCCCGGAAACGGGGAGATGCAGTTGCTTTTGCAGATAGTCCCCAGCCAGGTAGAACAAATATAGCAGGAACACTTGGATAATAATGCGAATGATTTTCATGATGCAGGATCCCTTCATTATTAAGTTAAAGCGATAGCGCTAATATTGAGTCACCTTCATAAGGGTATCAGAGTTTTCATGAAACTTTCAATTACTTTTTGAATCTTATAAGAAATATCGAAAAAAAACCTGCAAAATCTCCAGAATACAGAGACTTTACAGGCTAAAAGCTAACAATTCATTTTCGTTAAACCCACTGAATTACTTGCTCTGCACCTTGACGGGTCTTACCACGTGGTTCATTCAGGCGATATCCGAAAGCTGCCATACAGGAGATTCCAAAGTGCTCAGCGTCCATAATCCCTTCTTCTTCCAGAATCTGCTCCACCTTAACTTTATCAAAACCTTCCATTGGGCAAGAGTCGATTCCGATTAACGCAGCTGAAGTCAGCATATTCCCAAGCGCCAGATAAGTCTGCCGGCAGCTCCATTCGAACATTGCCCGCTCATTCTCCATCAGTCCGAAATCAACCTTCAAGAACTTATCAAAAACTTTACGTTTTCCTTCCATTCCTTGCGGAGGCAACTCCTGCACATTCTCCATGATCCCTTTAATATAATCAGAGTCAGCAGCCATATCTTTAGGAAGACGTGAGAGAATGAGCACAAAATGGCTTGCGGTTGCCAATTGCTTTTGTGCGCCCCAGGCATAAGGACGTAATTTCTCACGTACTTCCGGACTTTGCACTACCACAAAACGCCAAGGCTCCAATCCGAATGAACTTGGTGACAATCGTCCAGTTTCCAGAATAAATTGAAAGTCCGATTCACTAATTTTTTTATGGCTATCGAATTCTTTAGTTGCATGTCTAAACTGATATGCAGACAGGATTTCATTCTTGTTTAACGATAAAGTATCCATGAGTAACACTCCCTTTACTTGGTTAGAATCGACGGGCATTTGACTGTTTGCCGATCACATGCTTAATATTAGTGTATATATCACTTCTTTAAAAGTACGCACAATAATGTTATGTAGTATACAAAATGATACCATGGGAGTTGAACAGCTATGCGTGACCGAAAAGGTGGCTTCGGAAATTTCCCAGAAAGCAATAAAGAAGCTTGCCCTGTAGAATTTACACTGGACGTTATAGGCGGCAAATGGAAAGGAATTCTCATCTATCACTTGATTGATAGCACGAAACGTTTTAACGAATTCCGCCGGATCTGCCCGGGCATTACCCAACGTATGCTGACCCTGCAACTAAGAGAGTTGGAAGAGGATGGGGTTGTACACCGTGAGGTCTACCATCAGGTTCCCCCAAAAGTCGAATACTCTTTAACTGAATTCGGCAAGACACTGATTCCTATTATTAAACTCATGAAAGATTGGGGCGAGGTGTACAAAACAAAACAGCTTTCCGCAGAAAGCTGTCCTGAAGGTACAGATATTACGGTGTAGCTTAATGCTGCACCATTTATTTTTCCCCATTAAAAAACGCTTCAGCTTTTTCCTTATGTTCGTTGGTTACCTGACCGGATATCGCTTTTATGCCTGCTGCGATAATCGCTGCATCATCTGTAAATCCAAGGCCTAGAATCGCATCGGGTATAGCATCTATAGGAGAAATAAAATAAGCCAATGCACCGAAAGCAATTCCTTTCGCCCATAAAGGTGTTTTAGCGTCGACGGCACAATAATACATTGCGATAGCATCTTTAGTAAATGGAATTTTGCCTGCAAACTTTTTAGTTTTCGTCCAAAAATTTTGCGTTACCATTTCCTCATTTTCTTTGCTATATGGAAATTCCTCTGCAGTGAGCTCCATGCTAGTCTTGACCTTATCTTTCTTCATTGCCGGTTCCCTCCGAAAGGTTCATGTGACGTACATACCTAAAGTATTCCCTCAATTGATGTTTATATCTTTAAGATAAACTAAAGTCCGTATCCTGAACCTACTTACAATTAATTGATCGCTTTGATTTTCGTTAAATCGCTGCTGCATAACACTTCAAGATTCTTAAAAATCCGCTCAGCATCCCAATCCCACCACTTAAGCGCTTCAAGATATTCGATCATTTCATCATCAAAACGTTGTCTAATCACTTTGCAGGGATTTCCTCCAGCTACACTATACGCCGGGATATCCTTTACAACTGTAGAATTGGCTGCGATAACTGCTCCGTTTCCAATATGCACACCTGGCATAACCGTAACATTTTGTCCAATCCAAACATCGTTTCCGATGACTGTATCACCTTTTAGCGGCAGATCTTTTAAATCCGGGACCACCTGGTCCCAGCCATGGGCCATGATATTAAACGGATAGGTCGAAACCGAATTCATCCGGTGGTTGGCACCATTCATAACAAACTCAATGCCTTTGGCAATCGCGCAGAATTTTCCAATAATAAGCTTGTCGCCAATAAAATCATAATGATGAGTCACACGTTCCTCAAACTTCTCTGCACCGTTTATATCATCATAATAGGTATAATCGCCAACAATGATATTGTCTCTTGTAATCGCATTTTTTATATAGCAGATACTTTTAATTTGTTCATTGGGATAGAGCGTATCCGGGTTCGGTCCATATTGTTTCATAGTTTGCGCCTCGCTCTCTTTTGGATAAAACATAGCAGAGATCAGAGCTGAATTCAAATCATGTACGATTCATAAATATAAAAAAGCGGCTACCTGCCGGTAACCGCCTATCTTTTATCTACTTATATTGTTAAAGCTCGTTCTGCTTCACTTCTACTTCTACCTTTTCGATAAAACCTCAGCCTCATACTGTTTTACTTCATCTAGCCAGCTTTCCCGGACCGGTACGCCATTCTTCGCACAATAATAATCCCAAATGGCTCCAAACGGATACGATTTAAATTCCTCAACCAAAGCAAGTCTTGAAGTGTAATCTCCATCCAGCTCAATTTGCTTTAATTGCCCGATTGGCTCCAGCATGGCACGAAGCAAAGCTTTTAATGTATTGCGTGTTCCGATCACCCAAGCAGCAATATGATTAATGCTTCCGTCAAAAAAATCTAATCCAATATGCGTTCTGTCCAGAAACCGGCCACGAACCAGTTCACGGGCAATCTCGAGCAGCTCATCGTCCATAGTTACCACATGATCACTATCCCAGCGTACTGGACGGCTAACATGCAGCAGCAATTGATCCCCAAATAGCAGCCAGGAAGACAGCTTATTCGAAATCATTTCGGTTGGATGGAAATGCCCCGCATCGAAGCACACCGCCTTGCCCCGGCTTAGCGCATAACCCATATAGAATTCATGTGAGCCAACTACGTAACTTTCCGAACCAATACCAAACAGCTTACTTTCTACGGCATCAATGTTATATTGCTGATCGATTTCCTCGCTGAAGATTTCATCGAGTGACTGCTGAAGCCGTACCCTTGGTGACAAGCGGTCAATCGGCGTATCTTTATAACCATCTGGAACCCAAAAATTAGTAACACAAGGCTGACCTAATGCTTGGCCAAAGGACTCGGCGATTCGACGTGAGGCCTTGCAATGAGCGATCCAGAAGTTGCGGATTTCAGGATCTGGGTGACTCAGTGTGAAGCCATCGTTTGCTTTTTCATGAGAAAAACAGGTAGGATTGAAATCCAATCCTAGTCCCTGCTCCTTGGCCCAGCTCACCCATCGCTCAAAATGCCTAGGCTCTAACGCATCGAGATCTACAGTCTCTTCTGTATCCGCATAAATAGCATGTAAATTTATTTTATGTTGCCCTGGGATGAGTGCTAGAGCCTGTTCCAAATCCCGGCGCAGCTCCTCCGGATTCCCGGCCCGCCCCGGGTAACTTCCGGTGACTGCGATCCCGCCGCTCAGTTCTTTTTCCTTATTCAAAAAACCCTTCACATCATCACCTTGCCAACAATGCAAAGAAATCTTAATTTCCGCTAGCTGCTCCAACACCTTATCTACGTCGATCCCATGCTGTGCGTAAAGCTTTTTCGCTTCATTGTAGCTGTTCTGAATGCTCTGTAAGCTCTCTTTACTCTGCTCCATGTTGAGCCTCCTGATTTTTAACTTAGTTTGTTTTAGATGAGGCATTTCTGCCTCTCTTTGGCTCGCGTTCCGCGTATCGCGCTCGATGAGAGGCACTTTTGCCTCTCTTTAGCTTGCGTTCCGCGTATCGCACTCGATGAGAGGCATTTTTGCCTCTCTTTAGCTCGCGTTCCGCGTATCGCACTCGATGAGAGGCATTTATGCCTCTCTTTATCTCGTTTTCCGCGTATTGCGCTCGATGAGAGGCACTTTTGCCTCTCTTTGGCTCGTTTTCCACTATACTTAGCTACTAATTAACGACCTGCAGCCGGGCGAACTGTGCCAAAGCCGCTTCTTTGGTCGTGGGGTCCATCCCCTTCGGTATATAAGATGTTACTTGGAATGAACGACTTATAATTTCTCTCGCCTCTTGAAGATCAGTTACAGCACCCGTGCTGATCATCTGCACCACCAGATTGCCTAAAGCCGTAGATTCCGTTGGTCCGGCGTGAATTTCCATCTCCAGCAGATCTGCCGTAATCTGGCACAACAGACCGTTATTCGCACCTCCGCCAACGATATGCAATCTCTCTAAGCTGTCACCCGTCAATTGCTGGAGATCCTGAATGTAGAAATAATAAGATAAAGCAAGACTATCAAATACACATCGAGCCATTTCCCCAGGCGTTTGAGGAACCAATTGTCCTGCTTCCACACAATAGCTGCGGATCTCGTCAACCATGCTCGGTGGATTCATGAAGCGTTCATCATTGCAATAAATGATCGATCTAAAAGGGATTTCTTGTGCTGCCAGCTCTACCAGCTCGCCGAAGCTGTATTGTCCGCCGTACTCCTCACGAACCTTTTGAATTAACCACATGCCCATAATGTTTTTAAGAAACCGGAATGTGCCGTAGGCTCCCCATTCATTCGTATAGTTTCGTAACATTGCCTCTGGACTTGTGATGGCTGAAACCCGTTCCACCCCGATAAGTGACCAAGTACCACTACTGAGAAATCCCCATTTCTCGCTGTTTGCCGGAACCCCTAATACAGCTGATGCTGTATCATGAGAGGCTACTGCTATGAACTCGCAATCTGGAAGATCGCCGCGAGCCGCCAAGTCCTCCGTCAACCGCCCAACGGATTCCCCAGGTTCTGTTAAGGGAGGAAATTGCTCTTTTGAAAGACCAAGCACCGACAGAAGATCCGCATCGTAATCACGAGTGTGAAGATTCAGCATCCCAGAGGTGGAACCTATCGTCACTTCACTAATCTTGCGACCCGTAAGCCGATAATAAAGATAATCAGGGACCAAGAGGATGGAATGTGCTGCTTCCAGCTCCGCCTGATCATGCACAAACAGCTGATACAACGTATTTATCGGGAGATATTGTATCCCCACTTTTTCGTAAACGCTTTCAGTTGAGATGTTACGATGCAGCCTCTCTATCGCTCCATCCGTTCGGGAGTCACGATAAGAAAAAACCTCATGGATCCGTGCCCCCTCCTGATCGAGAAGTACATAATCGACACCCCAAGTATCGATGCCCACAGTGCAGCGCTCGATCCCTCTAGCCTTGGCCTGCTGTAAGCCCTTGACGATTTCAGCAACTAAATAATCTATATCCCAATATAGATTACCATTTTGTTCAGCGAATCCATTACTGAAGCGATGAATTTCTTCTATAGACAGGGTTCCTCCCGGCTGCTGCAAGGTTCCACAAACCACTCTCCCACTAGAGGCTCCGATATCAACAGCAATATGATTCTGAATTTGATTATGAGCTTGTGTATTCATACCATACAACACTCCTTATCTCCTATCAGCCTACTAGCAAAGCAAATACGATTCCTGGACCATGCACGCCTATCGTCAGATCATTCTCAATATCCGCTGAACGGCTAGGTCCGGAGATAAAATGAATGCCCGCCGGCAGCCCCGATGGACCAGCTTCATCAAAATCAATAAGCACCTCACCAAGACGAGTCTTCAGCCGCTCCAATGGAACGATGGCAATTAATGCGGTAGGCAATAAGCTGACTGAACGGCCTTTATCCTCAGAGGACAGCACAGTAATGGAGCCTGTATAGGCAACTGCATAATCCGCAATCACAATTCCAATATCAGCCTCGGCCGCCCTAGCTTTCCATGCCTCCTGATCATCTGTATTCCAGACAGAGACCTGTGTATCTGTGAGTTCCTCCTCTAGTCGAAGTACTGCCAGCTCGGTGACATTTTGCCGGAGAATATACCGTGCGAGCATCTCATTGACTTTGCTGACGATGAAAGCCTTGGCATCCTCCATATCCTGCACACGAAATACATGACCACCGGCGCTTTGAAAGTTCGCCGTAAATTGTTCAATCCTTTCCTCCGGACTCCACTGGAATTGCTGCCAGTACTGCGGTGGGCCGCGAAAAGGATGTGCCGGAGCTTCAGTAATTCTCGGCCGCTTCAGGCGGCGAGCGATATCATTCATGAATGCCTGCTGCTGTTCACGTGAATCCTGCTCCATACGTTCCAACCAGTTACTGTGCGTCACTTCAGTCATGTCCGGCCCCTCCTTCCAGCGCTTCCCGCTTCCGCTTCGCCAGTAAATCTTCCATTCGCTTCTGTATCGCCGGTTCCATTTCGCGACTGTTCTTATCCAGCTCCTGTTGCAGCCCCTTCCAGCTCTCACGGAAGGATTGATCTGCCAGCTTCGGGGCGATCCGATAATTGTTCCAGCCTTTCAGCGGCCCCAGTTTCGACGGAATTCCTCCGTCTCGCACGAGCAGCTTTTGCCCGATTCTACCTACCTTCATCACATTACTAAATCGCTGTGACTTCGCCATGATCGCCCCAAAACCCTTCATGCCGAGACCTTCTGCCTTATCCCCATAACCACGTTCTACCTTCCGCCGCCGTAAATAGATGAGCATATCATGCAGAGGGATTTTGACCGGACAGGCTTCATAACATGCTCCGCACAGGCTAGAGGCTGAGGCGATGTCATCCCATTGATCTACATTTTTATTCAACGCCGGAGTCAACACCGCTCCTATAGGTCCGCTATACGTTCCCCCATATGCATGACCGCCAATATGACGGTAGACAGGACAAGCATTCAGACAAGCTCCACAGCGGATGCAGTTCAGCAGCTCCTGAAACTCAGGATCGCCTAGCTGCTCAGATCGACCATTATCAAGAATAATAATATGCTGCTCTTCCGGCCCATCACCGTCATTATCCCTGCGGGGACCAGAAATACCCGACATATATACCGTTAACTTCTGCCCTGTTGCCGAACGAGGCAATAATGTAGCCATCACTTCAAGATCACTCCACGAAGGAATAATCCGCTCCATCCCCATCAGGGTAATTTGTGTTTTCGGTAAAGTGGTGACCATACGAGCGTTGCCTTCATTCTCGAACAGCACCATCGAACCCGTCTCTGCAATAGCAAAGTTACAGCCAGTCATTCCAATATCCGCATCAAGGAACTTCTCTCTCAGCTTTCGCCGTACAAATCCAGCAAGGATAGTAGTTTCAGGCAAAAGCTCCTCCCCTGCCTCTTTGGACAACAGCTCTGCAATCTGGTAGCGGTTCTTATGAATCGCCGGAATAATGATATGTGACGGGGTTTCCCCGGCAAGCTGGATAATATACTCCCCCAGATCCGTCTCTATGGTCTCCACGCCAATGGATTCCAGCGCCTTATTTAAATGCAGCTCCTCAGTAACCATTGATTTGGATTTGACCACAGAAGCTGCCTGTTTTCGCTGCGCGATTTCAAGGGCAATCTTCACAGCCTCTTCACCCGTTGCTGCAAAATGAATATGTGTCCCGTTTGCTCTTGCCTTGTCTGCAAAAAGGTTCAAATAGTAATCAAGATGGGCGATCGTGTGTAGACGAATTTGCCGCCCACGTTCACGCCACTCTTCCCAGTGGCCATGATCGTTAGCTGCTTTTTGTTTTCCATCACGCAGTCTCTCCGTGGTAAAACGAACAGCCTTGCGTAAAAAGTCATTATTCAGCGCCAATTCTGCACGTTCTTTTACTGTTGCTGGCTTTCCATTCTCTGAACTCGCCGTGGAATTGGTGGTGGCTTGGCTCATTTATCAGTCACCCCCTCATACAGCAGTTCTGCTAAATGCATAACTCGAACGGGCTCGCGGCGGTAACGCAGATTACCGGCAATATTCATCAGACAACCCATATCCAGACCCGTTAGGATTTCTGCTTCCGTCTCCAGCACATGATCTGACTTCTCAGTGACCATCGCCCCGGAGATATCAGACATTTTCACGGCAAAGGTTCCACCAAACCCACAGCAGTCCTCAGCAAAAGGCAGTGGTACCAGCTCCATCGCCTTCACATTTTGCATAAGCTGCATAGGTTCGTCGCGAATCCCTAGAATCCTTGTGCCATGACAGGAAGGATGATAGGTAACCTTATGCGGAAACACTGCTCCAAGATCAGTTACGCCAAGTACCTGCACCATAAACTGACTGAATTCATAGGATTTGCGTTGCAAATTCTGCGCCTTGACCAGATTAACCGGATCATCCTGAAACAGCTTAGGGTAATGATGAAGCATCCCCGTACAGGATCCGGAAGGTGCAATGACAAAATCACTGTCATCAAAAGCCTGTAGAATCGTAAGTGCAGCTTGCCGCGCTTCATTCCAATATCCACTGTTGTACGCAGGCTGTCCGCAGCAAGTCTGCACCTCCGGGAACTCCAGCTGTACGCCATACCTGGCCAGCAGACGAGCCATGGCTTCCCCGACCTTCGGGAACACGGCATCGCTGACGCAAGTTATAAACATCGATACCTTCATGCCTTCACCTCCTGCACAACTATTTACTACACCGTCGTTATTGCGATGTTCAGCTTCTGCAACTGCTTCATTTGTTCTCCAACAGGGCTGTAATCCGTTATTAGGACATCCACATCACTAGGAGCCGCAAAATGTGTGAACGCTTGTATTCCAAATTTACTGGAATCACATAATAAGATCACTTGCTCAGCTATAGAAATCATCTTTCGTTTCACCATAGCTTGCAGCTCATTTGATTCACTAGCGCCTCGTTCGAGATGAAACCCTTTGCAGGAAAAAAACATCTTATCCACGTGATACAATTCAAGCGAACGTTCTGCTAAATGACCAACATAGGACATTGATCTGCGGCTCAGCTGTCCGCCTGTAGAAAAGACCTCGATCCGCTCCTTCCCGCTTAACTCTGCTGCCACTCTAGTAGAATTGGTCAACACAGTAAGCGGCATATCCGGCAAATGCGAAGCCATATACCAAGCCGTTGTACTGGCATCCAGCAGAATTCGATCGCCCGGCTTAATCATCATGACCGCCTCACGGGCAATCCGTTGTTTCTCCGCTGCATTCATGATTTCTCGTTCGGCATAAGGGGTCTCCGGTTGCCGGTCACGCAGGCTAACTGCTCCGCCATGCGAACGCAGCAGCCGCCCCGCTTTTTCCAATCGATCCAGATCGCGGCGAATGGTTTCTTCCGTCACTTGGCATAATGTACTCAATTCTGAGACTCGGATGCTGCCGCGTTCATTCACTAGTTCTACGATTCGTTCATATCTGTCTGCAATCAGCATGATTTCCCTCCGTTATCCCTATCTATATTCAAGCTACCTCTTATCTAGTAAAAGCTGCTGGCACTCCACCGTCGATTGTCAGCATACAACCCGTAGTTTTCTCTGACTTGGAAGAAGCAAAAAAAGCAACGCCTTCGGCAATATCACGTGGATAAATATTAACTAGCAGCGTCGTGCGTTTACGGTAATGCTCCTCTAATTGATCCGGCTCAATCCCGTAAGCAGCCGCCCGTTCATTACGCCAGTTCGAATTCCAGATGGCTGATCCTTGTAAAATTGCATCGGGCAGAATCGTATTGGCACGGATGCCAAACTCTCCGCCTTCAGCTGCTATGCAGCGGGCCAGATGGGCTTCGAGCGCCTTGGCAGAACTGTAAGCCGAAACGCTTTTTCCTGCAAAAATAGAATTTTTGGAGCCGATGAACACCATGCTACCTCCGATTTTTTGCTCCTTCATCACCTTAAAAGCTTCGCGTGCAACGAGGAAATATCCTGTGCCCAGTACAGAAATATTCAAATTCCACTCTTTCAATGAAGTCTCATCAAACGGACTGGAGGTTGCAAGCCCAGCATTATTAACAATAATATCGACCCCGCCATAAAAAAGTGCTGTCTCCGCATAAGCTGCAGTTACCTGATCTTCCTCAGTTACGTCCATTTTAACGGCGAATGCACGATTTTCACCATACTTAGCGTTAATCTCTTCTGCTACTTTTTGTGCACCCTCCAGATTGAGGTCTGCCAATACAACATGCGCTCCTTCTGATACTAAACGACGAGCCGTCTCACTCCCAATTCCCCCGGCACCACCTGTAATAAAGGCAACTTTACGGGAGAACTCCGCTTCTGCCGGAGCCAGTGATAATTTATATAATTCCAGGGGCCAATATTCCACATTGTACGATTCATTCTCACTAAGAGAGACGAAATCTCCCAGCGAAGTAGCTCCGCGCATAACAGCAATCGCCCGGTGATACAAGGCTCCGCTGATCTTAGCATTGCTCCAGCTTTTACCTGTGTTGATCATGCCCACGCCAGGGATCAGGATCACACGTGGCGCAGCCTCGAACATTACATCGCCTTCATGTTTATTACGGTCGAAGTACGCTTTGTACTGCTCCTTATATTCGCTAATCGCTTCGTTCAGCTTCGCCTTCAAGCTATCGATATCATTGGTATTCGGCTCCCACGCAACAAAAAGCGGCTTCATTTTGGTATGTACCAAATGATCTGGACAAGCTGCGCCTACACCGGATAACTTCTCCGAGTCAGCCCCTCCTACAAAACGCAGCACATCCTCCGCATCGTCGAAGGTCAAAATCATTTTACGCTCATCACTGACCGCGCCTCTGATCAGTGGCATCACTGCCGCTGCTACAGCCCGCCGCTCTGCTTCCGGAAGTACTTCCGATTTGCCGCCGCCAAATAGGTTCTGATCTTCAATTCTTTCTTCAATATAACTTTCCGCTTCGTTAATTATGGAGATTGTTTTGGCATAACAAGATTCAGGTGTATCCCCCCAAGTCACGAGCCCGTGTTTCTCCATCAGCACTAATTCAGCTTTCGGGTTTGCGAGCACACCTTCGGCAATCATTTTGGATAAAGTGAACCCTGGACGGATGTATGGCACCCATACGAAACGATCCCCATAAATCTCACGGGCAATTGCCTTACCGTTATGAGCGCAGCATAAGCTGATAATGGCATCTGGATGCGTATGATCCACATGTTTGAAAGGTAAAAATGCATGCAGCAACGTTTCGATAGAAGCACGCGGATGTTTTGGATCAATCATACAATTTGCGAGATAAGCTACCATCTCTTCATCTGGCATTTCATCACGTTCAAATAACGGGGCAATATCCTGAAGCCTTAGTCCGGTAAAATTGCCTGCTTTCATCGTAGCGAGGTCAGAGCCGCTGCCCTTCACCCACATTACTTCTACCTCGCGCCCGCGAAAATCCAATTCTATCGTTTTGCTGGAGGTATTCCCTCCGCCAAAGTTACAGACTCTGCGATCTTCGCCCAGCAGATTAGAGCGGAACACTAATGCATCCAATCCCCCGTTTAATTTCGTTTCCCGAGATGAATCCCATAAGTTTTGTACCATTTGTGAATACCTCCGTTTTTGAATGTTTGTTTTTTTGTTTATTTTTGTTTGTTTTGATTTTAAACTATTTGTTTGTGTTTGAATAGAGCGCTTTCAACAAAGTTTTAAATTATTTTCACATTTTAGACGAATCTCTATTGGATGAACTACAATAACATCGCGAATAACAAAAAAGAGCTGCCTCTTGGCAACTCCTCCCCTATTGTTCACACCAGCTTAAAGGGTGATCCAGTAGTTACATTTTTCATTCTCAATACCATGTAGTATTCCTTTGTTCGCTTCAATAACCTTTCTCGAAAATATATTGTCCGGCTCACAAGTTAGCATGACCTTATCAATCCCCATGTCCGCAGCTTTTTTTAACAGCTCTGCCAAAAAAATCGTGCCATAACCCTTTCCTCTTTCACTGGGTCTGATACTGTAACCGATGTGTCCACCTGACTTCCTCAATTGATCATTTAAGGAATGTCTTAGTTTTCCGACACCAACGGGATAAGAGTCAATCAGTAACCAGTAGTTGGTTTGTGCTACATACTGTGGCGGAAGATTAACCCCTCGTGAAAGTGCTATCCGATCCTGTATGAAATCAGGAAATTGACTGTAAGCCAGATCAAATCCGTTATTGACGAATCCATTCTCCCCCGGACCTATCTCCACAATCAGCTCAAAAATATCGCGTCCATCTGAAACACTAGCTTCCTTTAGCTCAACGAGCATAATCATCCCCACCTAGAACGTTATTAATAACTTCCCTATCAAAAATTTACCGCAAAAGAGACCGGCATGCATTATTTAATTGCACATTCTACAACTAAAATGAACTTCAATGCTCACGCTTAATGTATTAAGTGTACTTTGTGCAATTAAATTCGCCCAATTTAGCTAAATCAGCTAATTACGAGAGATATAGTTGTACAAAGTACATCTATATCACCGAAGTGAGAGTAAAGTAGCAATTTAGTTGTATGAAATACACTTATCTGGCTCCTTGTGACTACTAGGTGATCAAGCAACAGGTATCTAAACTAATCTATCTAATCCCCATCTTCTAACCCTCTGCCCCCTCTTTTCACAGGAATGTTTCTATTTCTCGCTCCTCCTTCCGCACTCTCGTAGTATACTTATTGGAATAAGATACAGATGTTGTATTTTTCACTAAGGAGGTTTGTGATGGTAAATAGCTTTAAAAATGCCAAGGTGCAAGATCGAGTGTGGCAATCCTACCAACAGCTAGTTGATCAGTGGCTTATTCCTCTTGAAGAGCTCGATCTCCCAACCACATATGGGCTGACGCATTGTATCCTTACCGGGCAAAAGAGTAATCCCCCCTTATTTCTATTTCATGGCGTTGGTGATAACTCGGCGGTCATGTGGCTCCTTAACATCGAGGAATTATCGCGGCATTTTTACTGCATCGCTATTGATACTCTGGGCGGACCCGGAAAAAGCATTCCTAATGCGTACTTTAATAAACAAAAGTTTGAGCAGGTGGAATGGATTAATGAAATAGCCAAACATCTAAGCATAGACGTCTTTAATATTGCAGGGGTGTCAAATGGCGCCTATATTGCTTTTAATTATGCGACCAAGCAACCGGACAAAGTGAACCGTGTGATTTGTTTAGAAGGCGGAATGGTCACCACACCAATCAAAGCCATGCTGCAAACGCTAATGATGATGTTCCCAGAGATTCTGATTCCCACGGATCGCAATTTACTCAAAGTGCTGAAGAAGTTAAGTGCGCCTGACTCCCCTTTATTTGACGATCACCCAGAAGTAGCTGCTCATTTAATCCTTTTAATGCGAGCTCATAATCAGCAAGCTATGTTTGTTCATAAGCTTCAAAAATACGATAAAAACGCCGCTGTTGCCGTCAGAGATAAGCTCTATTTTTTAGTAGGAGAACACGCGTTAAAACAATCAAAGGATTTCATAGATATTTTAGAGGATGGAAAGTTTCATTACCAAGTCATCCCCCGTGCGGGACACGGCATTAATCATGAACAACCGGATAGAGTCAACACTGAAATTATCAATTTTCTGACCGGCGATCACGATAAATCACTTGCATCCTTATGAAAGCGTTACTATTATGAAGGTTATTACTCATACTTACTCTATTAAAGGAGAGGTTACCCATCAGATACGGAACTCTAGCCCACACATTTGGCTGCCTGCCGCTCAAGTCGTTAACTGCAACCCTTCAGAATTATGATATCGATTTTGTTCAGCTTGCATTATCCAAAGCCATTCAGGACATCGACACTTCTACCGGTAAACTAAGTCCAGGTCTTGCCAGCTATATTGGCGAACAATTTGACAAAGCAGGAATACGCATCGGTGTTTTGGGCTGTTACATCAACCCTGTTCATCCGGATCCTGTCATCCGAAGAGCTGAGATCAATCGTTTTAAAGAGCATCTTCGTTATGCCCGCCAATTCGGCGCACCTATGGTGGCAACAGAGACAGGCGCTCTGACTACTTTTCAAGCACAAGATCCGGTCCATTACGAGGCTATCGGCTGGGATACGTTAAGGGCAACTGTAGAAGAACTTGCAGAGGAAGCTGAAAAATGGGGCGTTTTTATAGGACTAGAGGGGGTCTGCACACATACACTTTCTACACCAGACAAGATGCGCCGCATCTTAGATGAAGTCCCATCAAGCTGTATAGGTGTTGTATTGGACCCTTGTAATTTTATTGGCACGGCTGCGCATTTGCAGGATCAAATTGTCGATGATTCCTTCAGATTATTCGGCGACCGCATCATTCTGGCGCATTTAAAAGATATCTATCAAGATGGTGAACAAGCATACCACGGAAAAGCAGGCAGCGGATTATTCCATACCGAAGCTTTCCTGCGCAAACTCCAAGAATATAAGCCAATGATCGATGTGTCATTAGAAGATATCAAGGATCTGGAGGTTAATGATACCGTTGCTTTACTGAAGAAGCTTGCTCCGATAACACAATAAAAACCCACTTCTGAGGATAGGTGTTAGCAGCAGCTGCGCATCTATCCCCAGCTTTATCTATACTCAAAAATAATGCTTCCAGTTATTGAGCAGATGATCATCCTCTTTCTGCAGCAATTTAGAGGCATATACGATTTGACCTGTATGATAGGAATAATGCTCTGCCGCTCCGATCATAATCTTTTGAATACTCCAAGTATAATTCTCCATTCCAGCCCCCTCAGGGAAACTAATGGTGACCTCCCGTTCTAGATCAGCCTTCGTCAAATTGCCCACAACCAAGCGACTTTCTTCCCTGACCTTCCGCATATACTGCAATAATTCCTGTGATGAATAACCGCCTCTGGTCAAAAATTCATTAGGTCTATCTCTTTCTATTGGCTTATTGCCGATTCCGCTGACCAGATGCTGATATTCGCTGCCCGCAATATGCAGGCATAGGTTACCAATGGCATTCATTTTTGACTTTGGACGAAACCATATCGCTTCGGTCGATAGCTTATTTACAGCTTGCTCCACATACCCCAAGGATTGATCGAGCCTTCTCATACATTCGATAATGATTTCACTCATACTGACCCCTCTTCCTTCTCCTTTTGTTTATAAGCTTGATAAATGGTACTTTTCTATAGGAGCTGAATAAAATAAGAAATAGAACGATTGAATCATATTGTTTCACTATTATAGCTCTAACTTGGAAGGGACGGGATTATCAATGAGATTCACATTCCCTATTCTGACCTTATCTCATGGCGGAGCACAACGTATGCTAGTAGAGCTCACCAATGGGCTGACAGACTTGGGTCATCAGGTCAATCTCCTTTTGCCTGTGGATGGCGCTATTTCTTATGATGTGCGCGCAAACGTAATCCGCTCCTCACATATGAATATTCACGAGCATGACTTTCCTCCCGGAGACGTCATTGTTTCTAATTATTATACAACTGTCCCCATCGCCCAAGCAGCAAGCCAACAAGGAAAAGGGGTTCATGTACGATTATCTTTATGTTATGAGCCACCTTTTTTACCGGATAACGGACGCTCCTTCCCCTCCTATCACATCACTGAGCATCTAATCGTTTTATCACGTTGGCAGCAGGAGCTGATCCGTTTAAATCATGGCATCACCGGCAGTATCGTGCCCATTGGCATTAGCTCCTCTTTTAAAAATATGAATATCCGTCACAGTCTTCAAGAGCCTTTAAACATAACAGCTATATTAAGAAAAACAGAACGAGGTTTCTCCTGGCACCGCGAGCAAGATTACCTTATAGAACAGTTGGATTACGTAAAAAGCGAATATCCCGATGTAAATATTAACTTCATCAGTCCGCCTGACGAGTTCAACACCTCAGAAATTCTCCAAAGAATGAAGGCTACTGGCAAATATCGGTTCTTTACGCCAGCAAATGATGAGGAGCTCTGCTATCACTATAACGGCGCGGATATTTTTGTTAGCTCAAGTATTTTTGATACAGGTTCTTTACCGGGACTTGAAGCCATGCGTTGTGGAGCAGCGTTAGTCTGTGTATATTCGGGTGGGAATATGGAATACGCCCATCACAAAAAAAACTGTTTGCTCTCTTATCGATATGAGAACCGGCTCGGTGAAGATGTCATCCGCTTAATACGTAATCCCAACTTAAGAACTAAATTAGCGGAGCAGGGGGAAAGATATTCGCGCAAATGGACTTGGGAAAATAGTGTTAGATTATTTGAACAAGCGATCACAGATTTATTATAAAAATATAAAGAAGCAAGTCTCCGATGGCTGAGATTTGCTTTTTTATTGATCCAAAAGAATCATTGACTAGAGAAATAATACAAGATAATATGTAAGCGTTATCAATTGCAAAATGATGAAACACTTTAGAAAAATCTAAACTAAAAGGAGAAGGAATATGGCGAAAAAAGGTAGGCAAGGTTATCGGTTGTTATTGTTGTCTTTTTTAATGCTTTTTACAACTGTTTTCTCAGCAGGATCGCAAGCTCATGCAGCAACCTGGAATCTGACTGGAGATACTAACGTACACGACCCTTCATATATCAAAGAGGGAAACACACATTGGGTATTCAGCACAGGATCAGGTCTCCAAGTGATGTTTTCAAACGATGGAACAAACTATATTCGCTCCCTTCCGATTTATAACTCGAAACCCTCCTGGTGGAGCTCTTACGTTCCCAATCAAGAAGGGCTAGATGTATGGGCCCCAGAAATTTTCTACTATAACGGTACCTATTACCTCTATTATTCAATCTCCACATTCGGCTCAAGAGTGTCTGCTATTGGTTTAGTAACTACTAAATCGATCTCCGGGGGACAATGGACGGACCAAGGTGTCGTTATCTCGTCTAATGACGCCTCCAATTATAACGCCATTGATCCTAACATTACGGCAGATGCTAACGGAAACCTATGGATGACCTTCGGTTCCTGGAGCAACGGAATTTACATTACCTCCATCAACAAAACAACCATGAAGCCAACGGGCAACTCGTATCGCATTGCGACTAAATCCGGAGGGATTGAAGGCTCCAGCATGGTTTACAATCCAAATACCGGATATTATTATCTATTCGTATCCATTGGCCAATGCTGCTCAGGTGTAAACAGCACCTATAAAATTGCAGTGGGACGCTCAACCAGCGTACTGGGTCCTTTCTATGCGAAGGACGGTACCGATATGAAAAATGGCGGGGCTACGGTCATCGATAGCGGCAACAGTTTTTGGGCGGGTCCTGGTGGACAGGATATATACGGAACCAACGTTATCGTCCGCCATGCTTACAGTGTCGCCGAGAATGGCGCACCCAAATTGTTAATCAGTGATCTCGAATGGGATTCTGCTGGCTGGCCTTACTATAATTAACGTCTAATCAAGGAGTTGCCCCTGAGTCCTACTCTGTGATTTATGGGGCAGCTTCTTTTTACTGATAAACCTTCTACTCTCTCTTTCGATAGATCCCTGGCGAGACACCATAACGCTCCCGAAACACCCTGTGAAAATAGGTGTAACTTCCAAACCCCGTCTCCTCTGCTATACGCTCTAAGGTGTAATTGGTATTGTCCATTAATCTCAGTGCCATCGCAAGCCGGATTTGCCCCGCATATTGCATAATAGAATAACCGAATTGGATCTTGAATAAATGTACAGCCCTTGTCACACTAATTCCAGCATGAGCGGCTACGTCCTTTAGTCTAATCTCTGAAGTAGCATGCTCCTCCACATAACTCTTCATCTTAAGTCCGTGTAGAAGCGAAGCCGAAGATGATGCAGGTGCCTCTTCCATAGCCCGATCTAACAGCAAACATAATGCTTTAAATAGTGCTTCAAGTATTTCAGGGCTACCCCCGTCTAGTCTTCTATTCTCCAGATCAAGCTGTTGCCATATACTTTGCAGCTTACCATCATCCGCAATTCTAACCTTTTTGGGTCGCTCACGCAGGTTCCACCAGTGGTCCACCCATTCCCCTGTACACATTACAAAATAGTCCACACTATGTCCCAGAGGACTTTTCTTTTCGCCGATTCTCAGATCATATATATCATAGGGCTTAAATAATAGTAGATCCCCAGGCATTACGGTAGTCATTTCTCCATCAATGAGGACTTCACATTCCCCTTCGGCTTGCAGCCTGATGATATAGGTATCCAACCCACTGCGATATAGTTGCCGAAAAGGCTGAGTATGGCGGATAAATCCACACAGACTAATTTGAACGCTGTTTGTTTCCATCGCATTCGCTCCTCTTTCTATAGTAGTTGATGACCAGATTGTTGAGGTTCTTAGCCATATAGTTTCTTCAAAGTGCAGTGAATCTCCTTCTATAATAAAGACAGAATTCATATGTAGGAGGTTACCAACCATTATGAGTAAAACTATTCGCGTCATTCAAACCGCTAAAGAAACCACGGATCGTTTAACAGAAAAGGACCCTCTGATTTTCCTTCCCGATACGTCAGGAGTCGAATCAGAGCTAATCAATATCTATGATGATCTGGAGTATCAAGAAATTGAAGGCTTTGGTGGAGCCCTTACGGAGTCCTCTGCCGTTACTATCGCTAAACTTAGTGCAGCTAAACAAAAAGAAATCATCGACGCTTATTTTCATCCTGAGCACGGCATTGGATACACCCTTTGCCGCTCACATATCCAAAGCTGCGACTTCTCACTAGGCAACTATGCTTATGTAGAGGAAGGCGATGCGGAGCTACGTTCATTCGATATTTCCAGAGATCACGAATCGATTATCCCCCTCATAAAAAATGCTGCCGCAGCAGTAGGTGAAGATTTCCGTCTGTTCTCTTCCCCATGGAGTCCTCCAGCGTTCATGAAGACAAACGGCCAAATGAACGGAGGCGGAGCTCTTAAGCCTGAATATCGTGAGGCTTGGGCTAACATGTTCGTTAAATATATTGAGGCGTACGCTGCAGAAGGGATTGATATCTGGGCTGTCAGTGTTCAGAATGAAGCCAAAGCTGTACAAAGATGGGATTCCTGCCTGTATACCGCTGAAGAAGAAAAGGATTTTGTGCGTGACTACTTGGGACCTGCTCTGGAACAAGCGGGCTTGGGCCATGTAAAAGTTATGATCTGGGATCATAACAAAGAACGGGTGTATGACCGTGCTAAGGTTGCTTTTGAAGATCAAGCAGCGTCCAAATACATATGGGGAATCTGCTTCCACTGGTATTCCGGTGATCACTTCGAAGCCCTCTCTGCTGTACATGACCGTTTCCCTGATAAAAAGCTGTTCTTCAGCGAAGGCTGCCAAGAAGGTGGCGTTCATCTCGGCTCATGGAACACTGGTGAACGTTACGGACATGATATCATCGGCAATCTGAACAACTGGATGTCGAGCTGGACAGACTGGAACATTGTCTTGGATGAGCAAGGTGGACCTAATCATGTAGGAAATTACTGCGACGCTCCAATTATCGGAGATACCAAAAACGATGAAATTACTTTTGAGAGCTCATTCTATTACATCGGGCACTTCAGTAAATATATTCGTCCGGGTGCTAAACGCATTGGTTTCTCCAAATATACAGATAAGCTTGAAACAACAGCTTTCCGCAACCCTGATGGCACTATTGCTGTTATCGTTATGAACCGCACAGAGCAAGAGCTTCCATTCACCCTGCGCTTCCATGACGAACTGGCTGAGAACATGATTCCGGCTCATGCCATTCAAACACTGCTAATTAAGTAGCAGCGGTTCATTCCTAATAAAAAAGAGGTTCTCTTTATGCCAGCGCACAGAGAGAACCTCCTTTTTATTAAATTAAATGAAATAGTGCTTAAAGTCTTGCCGATAGTATTTCACATAACGCTCCATACAGTGTATGTTCAAGATCCAACGAGGCAAGAGAAGCCAGGGCCGCCATCGGCGTTACTGCTGCTTTGACTACATGGTAAATTTGCTCTTTCAATTGGAAAAGAATTTGCGCACGGTTCAGAAGGCTGAACACCTCATCATCTACCGAATTCACCGCAATCCGGGCATCTGTGAACGTTACCTCCAAGGAATGCTCTACCGCTTGATCCGAAATCATGATCGTAAGCGTATGTGTAGCCTCATCATAGTCCATGTTTGCTTCGATTTCTGTGCCGCCAGCGAATACCTGTACCTTCGTATCAGCAAAACCGACAAAGGACAGCTTCCATGATCGCCGCTCAGGCACAACCTTTGTATTTCCCTGAGCAGAGAGAATCTTGAAGCTGGCTCTATCCCCCATTTCCAGGATCATTTCTGTATCACACCATTGATCGTCCTGATCCTCCGCAGTATCGCCCTCATCCTCCCAGAGATGAAAATGACCCCTTCCTCCCGCAAATACACGGACCTCCATATGCCCCGGATTATCCACTGAAGAGGTATATTGCGTCAGATCTGCCATAGGCACGATAGCACCCGCTTTAGCTAATACAGGGATATTCTCAAGATTGCGATAAAGAGAAAGCTTTCTGCCACCGTCGTACACTCTTCCGTTAAAAAAATCTATCCAAACCCCTTCAGGTAACCAAGCCTTAAATTCGGCAACGCCTACCTTTGGATTGACCGGCTGTGTAATCGGACAGGCAATAAGTTCCGTTCCAAAATAATATTCATTGGGCACTTCATAGGCTTCATTCGACAACGCATGATGATAATACATCGGTCGGATTAGCGGAAGACTTTCGCGGCTGGCGTAGCGATTCATGGTGTACAGATAGGGAAGTAAACTATGCCGCAAGCGCAGGCAATCCTTCATCACATCCTCCGCAATCTTATTGAATCGCCATGGCTCCTTGCTGTTAAAGGCACTAGCAGAACTATGTAACCGCAGAATAGGCGAAAACACACCGAATTGCACCCAGCGCATTGCTAACTCATCGTCTAAATAACCATTCATATGGCCCCCGATATCATGGCTCCACCAACCATATCCCACGTTAGCGGCGTTGGCTGTGAAGTAAGGCTGGAAATCCAGCGACTCCCAAGTGACAATGGTATCTCCAGAGAAGCCCACAGGATAACGATGGCTGCCAAGACCTGCATAACGGGAGAAAGTAATCTGCCGGTTGCCTCGCCGGCCGCTATCCAGATAGTGATAATGGTTCAGCATCCAGAGCGGATCTAGTCCCGGTACTTTAGTCACTCCACCCTGCTGCCAATCAATCCACCAGAAGTCCACACCTTCATTCTCTAGCGGATGATGCAGAAACTTAAAGTATGCCCGCAAAAAATTCGGATCCGTGATATCAAATTCCACAGCATCTCCTTTTTCCGGGTCCATACCCATCTCTGCAGCAATGGCCAGATAAGGATCTTCAAAGGCCCGTACACCGTCTGCTGGATGTACGTTGAGCGTTACTCGAAGGCCTTTTTCATGCAGCCATGCCAAAAATCTTTGAGGCTCCGGAAACAATTCCCGGTTCCAGGTATAACCCGTCCAACCACTGCCGTACTGCGGATCAATATCGACGAGATGCCAATCCATATCTATAACAGCGACGGAAAACGGAATTCGCTCGAGTTCAAACCGCTCCATTAACGCTTTGTATTCTTCTTCTGAATATCGGTAATAACGGCTCCACCAGTTGCCAAGGGCATAACGTGGCAATAGGGGCGTACGACCGCAAAGGTGATAGAAATCCTTCAAGCAGTGCAAATAATCATGACCGTATCCAAAAAAATAAACATCGAGGCCAGCCAACGCCCGTAGCTCTACCCGTCCATCCTCTTCCAGTACTAGGGAGGTGCTATCATCAACTAACGTATACCCCCTACGTGAAAGTAGTCCGTGCTCCAGCGGAATTGCACCATCTGCATTATCCAGTGTACGTGCTGTTCCTCCCAAATCTTGGACTGTATCTCCATAATTCCAGACACTCATTAGGTGACCCGCTTCGTTTCTCACCCGAACACTGAGACCATGCCGGGAGAAAGGCTGCTTGTCATAAGTTAAATGCAGGCGCTCCGTAATCAACTCAAGTTTATTCCCCAGATCAATTACACGGAACTCTGGAACCGGAAAATTGCGATTCACAACGGTCTGTGACGCCCGATCTTCGAAATAACCTTTCTCACTATATTCCATCCGGATAAGCTCCGGAGTTAAGACAGTGAACCGATAGCACTCCCCCTGAATAATCGCGTCAGCATTACTGTTTGGTTCAGAATGCAGCTTTAATTGGGCCGCCAAAGGGGTTGGCTCTTTCATCGTATTTCCCATCAAGTAAAAACCTCATTTCTTGTTATTCAACGCCCATATAACGGCTGAAAGCATCTGTCCGAATTTTCACCATCTTTTCGAGGCCCATCCCCCGCAGCTGCTTCACATAGTCATCCCACTGCTCGTCAATATCACCTGAGATTATAAATTGAGCACGCATTGTATTGACGTAACTGTCAATATCGGTGGTCAAGGTCGGCAGCTCCTGAAACTCTTCTGCAGTGTACATTACGTTGGGGAAAGGTGGTGTTGTGTAGTCACTTCCCAGCTTATCGAGTTGTAGCTTCAGCCCATCTCCGGTTTTAGGATTTAGAAAGATGGTCTTTTCAAAAGCTGGGCTTACATATTTCGGCCCGAAATCCCGGAGTGACTGTTCCCAATACCAAGCATCCGCACTGGTGCCGGTTGGAGGGTCCATCAATGTATACGTACCATTGTCATTTTTCTTAATCACCGTTCCAATGGCACCCCAGAAATTCTGAATGCTGGCTTCATTGGTATAGAACTGATCCGCCCAGCGTGCAGCAATTTCTGGATACTTGCAGGATGTGGTGATCAACAGCTCGTTGCGTTCCAGATTCATCCCATATGGGTTCCCAACGGTGTAGCGCTTCCCGTCTGGTCCAGCAATTGGCGGAATGGTCACATATTGATCACTCCATTTGCCAAACATAGCGTCTGGAGTCCACTGATAAGAGAAGCCTACGATTGGGGCATCCGGATTTAGAAACTTTGCCGATCTCATCGTTTCGTCTTGAGTGAATACCTCTTTATCAAGTAATCCATCTTTAAACAACTTACTCTCCCATTTGAGCCCTTCTTTGTACTCCTTTGAAATCGGGTAATAAACCGCATTTCCGTCCTTGACCACCATGAAGTTATTATTCAAATCTGCAATACCGAAGGGACTGATCAGATCATTACTTAATTCGATAAAAGGAATCTCATCCTGTTTTCCGTTTCCATTCGGATCTTGTTCTTTGAATGCTTTTAGCACGTTATAAAGCTCGTCTATCGTATCCGGTACCTTCAAACCCAATTTGTCCAGCCAGGTTTTATTGATCACAGGCTGACGTGAGCTTTTAGGACGTGAGGGTAATCTTGCAGGCAGCGAGTAGATTTTCCCGTCAGGAAAGGTGCTGATTTTTTTCATTTCCGGTGTTTCTGCCATAGCTGCTTTGAGATTAGGCATGTTGTGCTCAATATAATCATCTAACGGCCGAAATAAGCTTAAATTATTGACGATATCCGCATCTCCGAAGGTCTGACTCCCTAAAATGATATCAGGAAGTGTGCCGCTGGCCAGCATAATAGACTTCCGTTCACTCCAATCATTGGAGGACATCACCTGCCACTCGATTTTGACATTCGTGTTCTTCTCCAAATCCTTGAGCCATTGATTCTCGGTAAAAGACTCTCCCATGCTGACCCACCTGACAGTGAGTACTTTCAGCGTCACAGGCTTTTCCACTATCGGCAATCCTTCTTTGTTAAATTCACCCGGTTCAGGTTCAACAGAATTAATCCCACTGTTCCCTTTACAAGCTGTAAGGCTAGCAAGCAACGTTGTCACTAAAAGAATGACGGTGATTGTTCTATATATCCTGTTTTTTTGTTGCTTTTTCATAACGTTCTTGCTCCCTTACGAATGTTAGTAGAATAGCTGAATGTACTATTCCTTCACTGCACCGATCATAACCCCTTGGTTAAAGTATTTTTGTACAAAGGGGTACACACACATGATCGGAACCGTTGCCACGATAATAACAGAATACCGCATCATATTGGCGAGTCGTAGTGCGATTTGCGCAGCTTCACCGGTTCCCATCCCCGACTGCATCTGATTGGTGATCAGAATATTTCGCAGGATCAGCTGCAAAGGATACATATTAGGATTTTTCAGATAGATCAAGGCATTAAAATATGAATTCCAGTAACCAACGGCGATCCATAGACCCAGCACGGCAATAATCGCCTTCGACAGTGGTAAAACGATCTGTAGAAAATAACGAAGATTTCCACATCCATCGATCTGTGCAGCTTCCCATAAATCTCCCGGAATACTCGACTGAAAAAAGGTGCGGGCAACGATAATGTTAAACACCCCAACGGAGAAAGGCAGTACCATCACCAGAAATGTGTCGTACAGATGGAAATCACGGATCGTTAGAAAAGTCGGAATTAACCCTCCATTAAAAAACATCGTAAAGATGAAAAACAGGGAAAGATATTTTCGTCCCACAAGATCCTTTCTGGACAACGCATAGGCCGCAGAAATATTTACAATTAAACCGATTACCGTCCCTACCACCGTATACATGATGGTATTCCAGTAACCAATCCAAATATTTTCATGACGCAGCAGCTCTTTGTAACCATCGAAGGTGAACCCTTTAGGAAATAACCAAACCTGCCCCCCCGCCACCGCGGAAGGATCACTGAACGAAGCAATGACGATAAAATACAGCGGATAGATCAAGATAATTAGAAAAAGTGCTGATATAACATACATCACTATTTCCATTATAGTATCCGAGGAACGATTCTTCTTTATTTTCCCCACATTCCCTTTAGTAACTGTCTCTAAACCTCCCATTTCAATTCTCCTCCCTTCTACCACAAGCTATTTTCGCTTAGTTTTTTAGAAATCTGATTGACCATGATCAATAAAATAAAATTAATAACGGTGTTAAACAGGTTGATCGCCGAGGAAAAGCTGTATTGACTGCTGAGCAGGCCAATTTTGTAGACATAAGTAGAAAGAATTTCGCTTGAAGTGATGTTCAAGTCATTTTGCATTAAGTATACTTTTTCAAACCCAACCCCAAGCAATCCTCCAACCCGCAAAATCAGCAAGGTTATCGCTGTTGGCATCAGCATCGGAATATCGATATAACGAATTTTATGCATCCGGCTTGCTCCGTCTACGGTTGCCGCCTCGTACAAGCTAGGATCAACTGCGGAGAGCGCAGCGATAAAGATAATGCTGTCCCAGCCGACATGCTGCCACACATCCGACCAAACATATACACTGCTGAATAATCCAGCGGAGCCAATCAGATCAGGAGCCTCTTTTCCAAAAAGACTATATATATTGCCCAGCAGTCCGGTGCTAGGTGAGAACAAAATCATCATTAAACCCACCATTACTACCGTGGAGATAAAGTGCGGCATATAGGACACCGTCTGGAAAAAACGTCTGAACCGGTTAGGTCTCATCTGGTTAACCATCAGCGCCAGTATAATTGGAATCGGAAAGGTAATCAGACTGTACACACTGATGATCAATGTATTTTTAATCGTTGATGAAAATTGATAGGAATGAAAGAATTTCTCGAAGTATTTGAATCCAGCCCATGGGCTGCCTCCAATTCCCAACGCCGGGCTATAGTCCTTGAAGGCAATCAGCACCCCGTACATTGGCTTGTACGCGAATAATAACGTCAGAACTACAGCAGGAAAAAGCAATAGATAGAGACCCCAATTTTGTTTGATTTGTCCGAATTTCCGCCCGAAATGAAGTGGACCAGATTTCATGACATCCCCTCCTTATTTAAAATAGAGAATGCTACCCCACAGCTATCCTGTAGGGCAGCACCTTTTTCGAAAGACGAATAGGTTATTTCACGTTCATATAACGGCTGTAAGCATCCGTGCGAATCTTAACTAACTTTTCAAGTCCCATTTTATTAAGCTTACTCACATAAGCATCCCAGCCCTCGTCAATTCCACCTTTGCTAATAAATTGCGCCCGCATAGTATTCACATAGCTGTCGATATCCGTAGTCAAGGTTGGCAGCTCCTCGAACTCCTCAGAAGTGTACATTACGTTAGGGAAAGGTGTGGTTACATATTCACTGCCCAGCTTATCCAGCTGCAGCTTCAGTCCATCTCCACTTTCAGGGTTCAGGACGATTTTCGACTCGAAGGATGGGCTTACATATTTCGGTCCAAAATCACGTAGGGATTGATCCCAATACCAAGCATCTGCGCTGGTTCCAGCTGGTGGATCCATCAATGTATAAGTGCTATCATCGTTTTTCTTAATAACCGTTCCAATCGCGCCCCAGAAATTCTGAATGCTCGCTTCGTCAGTGTAGAACTGATCTGCCCAACGTGCAGCAACCTCAGGATATTTGCAGGATGTGGTGATCAGCAGCTCATTACGGTTAAGATTCATCCCAATCGGATTCCCGATCGTATAACGTTTACCATCTGGTCCGGCAATCGGTGGAATCGTCACATATTGATCGCTCCATTTTCCAAACACGGCGTCTGGAGTCCACTGGTACGTAAAGCCTACAATTGGAGCATCCGGATTCTGGAACTTAGCCGATCTCATCGTATCGTCCTGAGTGAATACCTCTTTATCTAGCAAGCCTTCCGCATACAATTTATTTTCCCATTTGAGACCTTCTTTGAACTCCTCCGAAACAGGGAAATATACCGCTTTTTCGTCCTTGATGATCATATTATTGTTATTCAAATCGGCAATTCCGAAAGGACTGATCAAGTCATTACCAATTTCAATAAAAGGAATCTCATCTTGTTTTCCATTCCCGTTCGGATCTTGTTCTTTAAAAGCTTTGAGCACGTTATAAAGCTCATCAATCGTTTCAGGCACCTTCAAGCCCAATTTGTCCAGCCAGGTCTTGTTAATCACAGGCTGACGTGAGCTTTTTGGACGTGCAGGAAGTCTTGTTGGCAGGGAGTAGATTTTCCCGTCAGGAAACGTGCTGATTTTTTTCATTTCTGGGGTTTCTTCCATAGCTGCTTTGAGATTAGGCATATTTTGCTCGATATAATCATCAAGCGGCCGGAAAAAGCTCAGATTATTTACGATATCGGCATCCCCAAAGGTTTGATCTCCCAAGACGATATCCGGAAGCGTGCCACTTGCCAGCATAATCGATTTCTGCTCACCCCAGTCATTGGAGGACATTACTTGCCAATCGATTTTGACATTCGTATTTTTCTCCAGATCCTTCAGCCATTGGTTTTGCGTAAAGGTGTCCCCCATACTCCCCCAACGGACAGTCAGCACTTTAAGTGTCACAGGCTCATTCACAATCGGCAGACCTTCTTTGTTATAGCTGCTTGTTTCATTTGTCGCTGCATTATTCCCGTTGTTACCGCCGCAGCCAGCAATTCCAAATACCATCGCAGCCGCCAGCAGACCCACAGTCCATTTCTTTGCAGTTTTTTTCTTACTGTGTTGACTCATCTCTTAATCCCCCATTTCAATTTATCAAAATGCATCTGAATAGCTTTATAATAACTTCTTATTTTTTCGTATTCCGGACACATTAAGACGGTTATCCAGACCTTTGAATTCGCTTACAAAAAATGCAAAAGCTAAATGCTCTGCTTGGGGAGATTTAATAACAGTATCCCGACTTCTGTATGTGCTATCCGGACTTTGAGGGAAATCGATAGCGAGTTCTTATGTTTTTTTCACGCAGAGGTTTTATAATGACTTTATGATCAAAAAAACAGCGAAACACAAAACCTACCCCATTCGCCATTATATAAAAGTCATGATGTTGGTTTCATTCACAGTCCTTATTCTGGATTTAGGAATCAGCATCGCTTCCATTTCCATCGTTAAGCAGCAGTCCACTCGAAACTTGCAGGATACTGCGGCGCTTTACATCAATCGTATTAATCATGATTTTGCCTACATTAATCACTATATGGGCTGGACGCTTGGGAACGATGAGAGCTTACTAACGATGAATACTTACGGGGTCAACAGTATCGAGTTCTTAAAGGCAAATGATAATCTGTTCAAACGCTTTACCGAGCTGCAAAAAAACTACGGGCATGAGTATAACTTCTTCTACTATTTGAAAAATGAGACCTATTTTTTGAATTGCGCGCCGATCAGCGTAACCTATACGGATTACAGGGAGCTGAAAAAGAAGATTATTTCTTATATTGATGATAAGGAGATGTATGAGAAGTTTTATTCCAAATGGACGCCTATTCTTGTGAACAACCATTATTATGTAATTAATATCGTGCCCTATTACAATCGCTATTTAATTGGACTGATCTCCGCAGATAATCTGATCCGGCCGCTACGCCAAATTAATCTTGGCGCCAATGGTTATGTTTCTCTAGTAGATGAGAATGAACAGCCTTTAACCAGTCCGATCTCCAATAGCGGAACGTTAATAACGGAAAATGGGGGATTCACTAATCTTTTGCAATCGCGTACAACAATCAACAGCGCATTCTCAGACACCACCTTCAGCACCAAAATGGTCATTAAATATGGCATATTCGAAAAAATCATGATTGCCCAGCTGCTTATTATGTTATTGTTCTTCATTGTGACCTCCACGTTATGCATTGTTCTGCTCTTTTTCAAAAAAAGAGTGTTAGGTCCGATTCAAAGCTTCTCCGATAACCTTGCTTTCATTAATGAGTCTGGGCAACCCGCAGATTTCAAAAGCAGTGAGATTATAGAGCTGGAACAGGCAAACACTCAGTTTAAAGGCTTGGTTGAACAAATCAAAACCTTTAAAATCGCTATGTACGAGCAGGAACTGGAGAAACAAAGAATACAGCTGGACTATATGAAGCTACAGATCAAACCACACTTTTTCTTAAACTGTCTGACTAGCATCTATAGCATGGCGCAAATTCATATGTATAAAGAAATTGAAAATATGACGTTGTCTACCTCTAAGTATTTCCGTTACATTTTTCAGAATGGAGAGAATTTTGTCCGGTTGGAGGATGAAATCGAGCATGTCCGAACCTACTTGGAGATTCAAAAGCAACGTTATCAGGACGCATTTATTTATTACATCGAACAAGAGGATCAGGCAGGCAGTGTGGAAATTCCACCGTTAGTGCTGCAAACCTTTATCGAAAATTCAATTAAATATGCGATTTCACGCGAACATGAAGCCGAGATCAGACTTACAGTACAACGATTACAGATGGAGCAGGAAGAAGAAATGCTCGTTATCCAGCTCACCGATACCGGTCCCGGTTTTCCATCTCAGGTGTTAGATAAACTTAATCTTGGAGAGCCCTTGGATCAAAGTAAAGGTACGCAAATCGGCATTATGAATACGCTTAAAAGACTAGAGTATCTATATTTAAAAAGAGCAACCATCACCTTCTCCAATTTGGAGGGCGGCGGCGCTAGTGTAATCTTATATCTTCCGAAGCTTCCTAATAAATCTAAATGAATGGAGAGCAAACTATGAATGTACTGCTTGTTGATGATGACTTTTATGTTATTGCCGCATTGCAAAAGAAAATAGATTGGGAATCACTCCACATTGATACTGTTTATACGGCTAATAATGTCGCTCAAGCACGTGAAATAATAGAAAAGCATTCTGTTCAAATTCTGATTTCAGATATTGAAATGCCGCAGGGCAGCGGACTGGAATTACTAGCATGGATTCGCGAGGGAAATTATAGTATTCAGACTATTCTTCTTACCAATTATGCAGATTTCAACTATGCGCAGAAAGCAATCGAATTGCAGAGCTTTGAATATTTCCTTAAGCCCATTGAATTTGACAAGCTGATGTTGATCATCCAAAAGGCGGTCACCCAAGCAAAAGAGCAGCAAAAAAACGAAAAAGCCATTCAGGGCGGTTACTTTTGGCAAAAAAATCAGGCGAAGATTCTTGAGCATTTTTGGCGAAAGCTAGTTAGTGGCAGCACATCATTTCCGATTAAGCTGGCAGACATCACACATGCCATTGAAGAACAAAACCTTTCCTATCAAATGAGCGATACTCTACAGCCTTTGATCTTTAACTTATTCCCTTACAATGGCAGCATGGGAAAAGAAGAAAAGGATCTGTTTGATTTTGCCCTGCTAAATGTATTGTACGAATTGTTTCAGCACCCTTGTTTTACCATCGAAAGCATTCTGGAATACAAAGATTATAACTGGATCGCCATTTTAAAATGGAACCAGGCACCAGACACGCAACTGCTTGAAGCATTATGTTCTTCTTTTATTCAAAAGGCGAATCCCTATTTAAAATGTGACGTCTGCTGCAATATTGGTTTATACGATAAACTGAGTAATGTAGGGAATGTTCTAAAACAATCCCTGACTATGGATGAAGAAATTACGAGATGTAGAAATCAGACCTTTTTGGTGGAGGCTTATCTGCAGCAAAATAAACCGGGCTATGCACCACCGGATCTTGCCTATTTGGAAGAGCTGCTGAACCAGAATAAATTCACTGCTTTTCTTGAAGAAGTTACACAATATTTAAAGGTCATGCTTAACAATAGAACACTTGAGACCTCTGTCCTTAGCTTGTTCCGTTTAGATGTAGTTCAGCTAGTCTATTCATTTCTCAACCTGAAAGGGATACGATCGCACAAATTATACTCTGGCAAAACTAATGATAAATTATCTATGCACTCTTTGGATTCAATCGAGGATATGGAAGAATATCTTAAATACCTTGTCACTACAGCCATGAAATATCGTGACTTTGCTGCCCAACCTAAGTCCGTTGCAGAAGAAATCAAACAATACATTCATTCACATTACGGCGATGACCTGACCCGAAATGATTTGGCTGAAATTGTTTATCTCAATCCTGATTACCTGGCAAGGATATTCAAACGAGAAACTGGGGTTTCATTAGGAAGCTACGTCATCCACGTTCGAATCGCGGCTGCAAAACATCTATTGGAAACCACAAATATGTCTGTATATACCGTCGCGAACAAAGTCGGCTATAGCAACTACTCCTATTTCTCCAAGCTTTTCAAACAAGAGGTAGGTCTCCCTCCAAACGATTATAAAAAGGAACAACAATTCAATCCAGCTTACTAAAATAGGGTAACCCGGCATCTAGTTCATGGATGCTGGGTTACCCTATTTGGGATATCTTCTGCATATTAATTACTGTCTACCTTTACTCCTACGCTGCTGATAATGCTCCACCTACGAGCTTACTCTTGCGCCCAGTAATCATACGCCACGCCTTTACTCCTACGCTACCGGAGTTATTTACGCCGAGCTTACTCTTCCGCTCAATAATCATCCACCGCACCTTTACACCTACGCTGCCGGAGTCATTTACTCCGAGCTTACTTTTACGCTCAGTAATCATCCGCCACGCCTTTACTCCTACGCTACCGGGAATCTTACACCCCTGACCTTACTCTTACATCCAGTAATTATTCGCCACGCCTTTTCTCCTACGCTACCGGGAATCTTACACCCCTGACCTTACTCTTACATCCAGTAATTATTCGCCACGCCTTTTCTCCTACACTACCGGCGACCTTACTCTTACATCCAGTAACCACCGCCCAAGGTGCTTCCGGACCCAGATGACGCTATTTGCCCATTTATCGCCTTTTGATCACAGTTTCGGACTCCAGTGCAGCTATTCCTGAGATATTGCTCCAAATCGAGTGTGTTTCTGGTCAATAGCGACTATGCGGTCCGTTAGAATTCCAAATGTGGCATAAAGCAGCGTTTAAGGTCAGCTGGGTCCGATAGCTACTTCGTACGCGGAAATCTGGAGCCAATCCGCGAAGATTGCCGGGGATCAAAGAAAAGCCCAACACCACCAGTAACTATCCGCCTCACTCTTACACACAGTAATTATCCGCCAATCCTTTACTCCTACGCTACCGGGAATCTTACACCTCATACCTTACTCTTACACCCAGTAATCATCCGCCAATCCTTTACTCCTACGCTACCGGGAATCTTACCCCTCATACCTTACTCTTACACCCAGTAATCATCCGCCACGCCTTTACTCCTACACTACCGGGAATCATTTACCCCGACCTTACTCTTACATCCAGTAACCATCCAGTAACCACCCGCCCCAGGTGCTTCCGGACCCAGATGACGCTATTTGCCCATTTATCGCCTTTTGAGCACAGTTTCGGACTCCAGTGCATCTATTCCTGAGATATTGCTCCAAATCGAGTGTGTTTCTGGTCAATAGCGACTATGCGGTCCGTTAGAATTCCAAATGTGGCATAAAGCAACGTTTAAGGTCAACTGAGTCCGATAGCTACTTCGTACGCGGAAATCTAATCGAATCTGCGAAGCTTGCCGGGGATCATAGAAAATCCCAAGACCACCAGTAACTATCCGCCTCACTCTTACATCCAGTAACCACCCGCCCCAGGTGCTTCCGGACCCAGATGACGCTGTTTGCCCATTTATCGCCTTTTGAGCACAGTTTCGGACTCCAGTGCAGCTATTCCTGAGATATTGCTCCAAATCGAGTGTGTTTCTGGTCAATAGCGACTATGCGGTCCGTTAGAATTCCAAATGTGCCATAAAGCAGCGTTTAAGGTCAGCTGGGTCCGATAGCTACTTCGTACGCGGAAATCTGTAGCCAATCAGCGAAGCTTGCCGGGGATCACGGGAAGCTTCCCCACCGCCAGTAATCTTGCAAGCTCCAAAAAACACATAAATACCCCAGCAGTCATAATCAGAACGGCCGGGGCATCTCTTTTACTAAATTAAGCCTGAAGCGCTACATATTTATCACCAAGCCGATTTTTGAAATAGGTGCGATTGTATAACATACTAGGATGGGATGGATAAAAACTCAACGCCGTTTCATTGTGATGATTCGCCTTCTCGTGTTGGCCGAGACGATCATAACAAAGTGCCAATTGAAGATGCGGCAGCCAGGTATAAAAGATCCCATTCTTCATCCCCATCGAATCGTTATCCCGCGGTAGCTTAATCGCTAGCTCATACCAGTATGCGGCTGGATGCAACTGGCCTTTATCCAGCAGAAGTGACCCCAGTCGGCAACAGAACTCTGAACGTGGTTTATCATACTGCAAGGTTTTACATAACGCTTCAAATGCACCTTCTTTATCCCCCAGCCGTTCCCGGCATTCGGCAAGCTTTAGGCAAGCCTGGAAATTATCTTCAATCCAGCCCTGCCCACCCGCTAAGAAAATCTCATAGTATTTGCAAGCCTCTTCATTTATAGCATGATCCCTTAATTCATTCGCATAATAATACTGGTCTCTCGGCGAAAATACTTCACCCTGTGCAACACGTTTTTGATAAATCCGCAAATTACGATCTGTGTATTCCTTATCTTTCTCATGTGTGATGCAGACATCACTACTAAAAGAAGGACCACTTACCTCTAAATACTCATGAACAGGCCCGATCCATTGAAAGTTGCAGCTGCGCCGAACCAGCCTGTTGCGGCGTAAACTAGCTGTGACATTTCCCGCTTCGTCAAAAGCCAGATTATATTGCATGTTCACACTGTGAATATGTCCCGGCAGGATTTCTTTTAGTTTTTTTAAAAGAATCTGATCCTCTTCCTTTATATAATCATCCGCATCAAGCCACAAAATGTACTCCTGAGTAGCTTTGCTAAAGGCAAAATTACGTGCGGCACTAAAATTATCAATCCATTCAAAATCATAAATTACAGCTCCGAAGGACAACGCAATCTCTTTTGTTTTATCCGTCGAGCCTGTATCCACGATAACAATTTCATCTACGAGACTTGCAATGGTAGATAAACATCGGTGCAAGCTTTTTTCTTCATTTCGTACTATCATACATAAACTAATCGTAACCATACTCGCCCTCCTACACGCTTTGTTTGAAATTCTTTCTATATTGATATGCAGGGTTTAAGAAACGGACTCCCTCTCTATCCCGCCCGATCATGAAGAACTTCAGAAATATAAAGGTTATGTAAGAAACTTTCCACTCCATTCTTAGGTCTATATAAGTAAGATCAAAGGAGGTACAAAATATATGAAATCCAAACGAAGAGGTGTTAGAAACAGCTGGATCTTAACTTCAATATTGTGCGTCGTAATTGTACTAGTGCTGCTGATTGGATATAAAGGGCTCGACTGGGGAACGCCCACCACACCACCCCCGTCCACCAACGCACAAACTAATAATGAAGCAGATAACGAACCCAGCTCCACTCAAAAAATGCTCGAATTTCCTAGCAGTGATCCCGATAATGGGCAGGTCATCATTCCACTGCATACCACGCTCGCGCAGCTAAATATTGATAGTGGCAGCGAATATGTAAACACAGAAATACCCCCCATACCTGAAATGACCTTTGCTTTATCTCAAGACATGAAAAACCAAGTAGAAGCAACGCTGGTCTACCGCCCTGATATCGGTGGAGGTTATCTTCTACTCGCTCCTGCCGGATGGCAGGCTACCGCGGTTGTCGGCGCTAACGGTTCTTATGGAGTTACCTTTCAGGATCCGAACCATCCGGAACAAAACATGAACTATTCAGATACGGCTTGGACTTGTATAGGCTGTGCTATCACTGCAATCGGAGCCTATTTCCCGGAAAAAGCCCAATGGGCTGACGCGCTGGGATTTACCATTAATAATCCGCTTAAGTTTAGCGAACAGCATATTTTAGGTACTGCAGGAGCTGAAGCAAGAACGGTGAGATATACGCTTCAAGCAGACGCGAATGGCTATCAAGACGAGGGTGCTGCCTATTACGATAAGGGAGAATGGGGTTATTTATTCCGCAGTATCGGAATACATCAAGCTCAAACATCCCCACAGCAGGAAGTAGTGGAGACCCTCATGAAGTTCTTTACAGATAATCATGGACCGCTCTTCATTGCTGACCCAAACGCAGAGAAGCTGGACTAAGGGTGGGAATTTTTAGAGGAAGGTATTTTCAACCTTGCTCTTGCTTTTAGAAAGACGTAGGTGCTATTTTTTGTTATAATCAATGCAATGCGTTGTTTATGAATTCAGACATATATAAAGGGGACGTAACCATGACTCAAATTATTAAAACTCTAACTATTGCAGGCAGCGACTCCAGTGGTGGCGCAGGCATCCAAGCGGATCTAAAAACATTTGAAGAGTATGGTACCTACGGCTTTAGTGCCTTGACCACTATCGTTACTATGGACCCGGACAACGGCTGGCACCATAATGTTTATCCAATTGATGCCTCCATTGTTGCTGAGCAGTTAAAAACTATTTTCGCTGGTGGCCCGGTTAATGCCATGAAGACAGGTATGCTTGGAAGTGTTGAAATTGTGCGCGTTGCTGAGCAAGCGATCAAAGAAAATCTTCAGACTAATGTAGTTATTGATCCAGTTATGGTGTGCAAGGGTGAAGATGAAGTCTTGAACCCTGACAGCGCTGAGGCTATTCGTGACTTATTGCTACCACTAGCAACTGTGGTCACCCCAAACTTGTTTGAAGCAGGTGTTCTTTCAGGTCTTGGCAAACTTACTACCCTTGAGGAAATGAAAGAAGCTGCTCATCTGATTCATAAGCTCGGTGCACGTAATGTCGTGGTTAAAGGCGGCAAAGCACTCGGCGGTGATCAAGCGATTGATATCTTCTACGACGGTTCTGAGTACACTGTATTCCAAACAGCCAAAATCGAACCCGCTCACAATCATGGAGCTGGATGTACTTTTGCCGCAGCAATTACAGGCGGTCTAGCTAATGGCTTAACGGTTCATGAAGCTGTTGCAAAAGCTAAAGATTTTGTCTCCGCAGCCATTCGTAATGGATTTGCGTTTAATGAATATGTGGGTCCTGTATTTCACGGTGGTTACCGTTTAGAACGTTAGAACTCGCAATCCAATTACACAAAAAAATAAATGGCAGTCCAGACGCTGAACATCAGCTCTGGACTGCCATTTTTATTTCTCTGTACACTAATAGTTGCATTTTTTCACCAAATGTTTTATTGTAGATAAACGATATCCATCATGGATATTTAACATCCCCATTAAAATTTATTAAGTTTAGGAGGTGAATAATCAAATGAAATTAACAGCAGGCGTTGAACAAGCCATTTGTATCATTGTTTTATTGTCAACTCAGGATAATAAAGCTCCACTTGCTTCTGATCATATTAGTGCAAGATTGGATGTATCTCCATCTTATCTAAAGAAAATCATGCGTAAACTAGTTGTAAAACAATTAGTTACCTCAATCCCCGGAAATAACGGCGGATTTTCACTTGCTAAAAGTCCAGAGGAAATTACAGGGCTTGAAATCATTGAAGCCATGGAAGGCCGAATCTCTATCTACTCGGACAATGATTTATTAACGAAAGCTTTTGAAGATGGTATACATGCTTCTAAAGGGATAGAAGTTCTTAATGACCTCTTTAATGGAGCAAACGATGTTTTAAGAGCATATTTCTCTAAATTTACCGTTGCAGATCTTCTGAAGAAAAGTATGTCTCTTTCCCAGATTCCTTCCCTAGACTGGAATAATACATCCTTAAAAGATTTCTTAGCGAAAGAGATGAAAGAACATGCAGATGATTAAACATGAGTGGAAAAATTTCTTTTCTAATAAAATATTACTTGTCAGTATAGTGGTTATGCTGTTTATTCCGATTATGTATGGGGGCATCTTCCTCAGTTCTGTATGGGATCCCTATTCTAGAACCGAGGACCTGCCTGTAGCTATAGTTAATCTCGATAATCCTGCTGAGTATGGAGGCCAAACTTTAGCTCTTGGCGACAAACTTGTGGCTGAGCTAAAGGATAATCATGATCTTCAGTGGCATTTTGTAACTCAAGAGGATGCCGATAACGGACTAGAGAATGGCGATTATTACATGGTCATCACTGTGCCTGAAGATTTCTCCCATAGAGCTTCTACTGTTCTTGACGAGAGTCCAAAGGAAATGAATCTTATCTATAAAACGAATCCGGGCCGTAGTTTTTTTGCCGAAGCAGTTTCCAAACAGGGTGCAACAAATATAAGATCTTCAGTAGCAACAAGTCTTACCCAAGAGTATGCAAAAGCTATCTTTGCACAAATCACTACGCTTGGAGATGGTTTCAGCGAAGCTGCTGATGGATCAAACATGCTTACGGAAGGCATTGATCAATTAGAACAGGGTAGCGGGGATATATCCATCAATCTACAAAAACTCGCCTCCAGCTCATTGACCTTCAAGGACGGTGTAGAGCAAATGAAGATCGCTGTTGGTGAAGTACTGACTGGCGCGAATGCTTTAAATGATGGTGCTCTGCAGTTGAATGACGGCATTCACGAATACACAGCTGGTGTTGATGCGTTGAAAACAGGGGTGGATAAATTTTCAGTCGGAGCGACACAGTTATCCAATAGTTCTTCAGCTCTTATTAGTGGTTCAACCGCTCTAAGTGAGGGAGTTACTAAAATCACCCCTGGAATTGAGGGCTTGCATAATGGCTTAGCTGCTTCATTAGAGGGCAGTACAACACTCAGTGATGGTCTGAAGCAATTGCAGGTTAATGCAGCAAAATTAACAGATGAAGCAAATGGTGTCCCTAAGCTAGTTACTGGGCAAAATAATCTAAACGAAGGTATTAAACAATTATCAGCAGGTAGTAACGAATTAGAACAAGGCTTACAGCAAATGAATAGAGGTCTTCCTACTGAAGAGCAACTTGCCCAGCTTACTAACGGACTTACCAATATTCAAAATGCTATAAATCAACTTGCTAAATCGATTCCTGCCGGAAGTGATATATCTGCTATGATTGCCGATTTGGGTAGCAATTCTACGAATATGCAGTCTGCAATCTCCGCTTTAAGTGCTACTATTCCAACCAATAACCAAAGTACAATAAACGTTATTCAGGATACGAATGCTTTTAAAAATGGACTGAGTAGCACTGAACAAACGGAGCTTATACAAAGTGTAGGACAAGAACTTACCAAACAAGCTACTGCGCAACAACAAATCATCATGAGCCTTTCCACAGATCTTAATAATTTATCAACGCAATTAATGGATAACCTGATCCCATTAGCAAGAGGACTTGGCACACTTCCTGATCAGGTACATCAGTTGAATCAGACAGTAAACATAGTTCATCCCAAAGCAATTGATATTATAAATGGCTATACTGCGATTAAGCAAGGTCTGGAGCTACAACTCATCCCTGGAGCAACAGGTTTGAATACGGGGCTTACTAACATCTATCAGGGCAGCATTCAATTAATGACAGGAACTACAACCTTGAATCTACAGATCTTGCCTTTAGTTAAGGGAATTACACAATTAAACGTTGGTAGTCTATCATTAACAGAAGGTCTTACCTTAATAAATGCAGGGTCAAGCCAGCTATCTGATGCTACAAAGCAGTTCCAAACTGGCTCCGCATCTTTTGTTGAGGGTGTGAGTAAATACTCAGCTGGAATTACCGAGTTGAACAATGGTGCTGTTCATATCACTACGGGAGCGGAACAACTTTCTGCAAATTCGAACTCCCTTAAAGCTGGCGCTGAGACTCTTGTTGCAGGAACAGGTGCACTAGCAAATAATCTTCCAGCACTAAATGAAGCAGCAGGGCAACTTTCAAACGGTGCTATTCATATTAGTGAGGGTTCTAAATCCCTTGCTGAGGGTTCTGTTAAGATTGAAGAAGGTCTCGGAACCTTAAAATCAGGTTCTACCGAACTCTCTGCCAAACTTAGTGATGGCGCGGCAAAAATTGGGGATAACCAATTAACCACTGCAAATTATGAAATGATAGCATCTCCTATTAACTTAACTCAAGAACAGATAAGCATAGTACCGAATTATGGACATTCATTAGCTCCATATGTATTAGCTCTTGGATTGTTTGTGGGGTGTCTCGCATTTAACTTGATTTTCCCAATAGATACACCTTCCATACGACCTACTTCTGGTTTCGCATGGTGGGGCAGTAAGTTCTCCATTGGTTTAGCTCAAGCCATATTTCAAGCATTAGTGCTTGATGTTATCATGATTCTAGGTATGGGGCTCCAAGTGGATCATATCGGGCAATTCATTCTACTTTCCATCATGATTTCCATAACATTTATGTCCCTTGTCATGCTTCTTACGATTGCACTTGGGAATCCGGGCCGCTTCTTGGCCATGGCTCTACTCGTACTCCAACTCGGAGCTAGTGGCGGTACGTTCCCAATGGAGCTTACCAATGGCTTTTTCAACGTTATTCATCCTTATTTACCGATGACATACGCTGTTGAAGGATTCCGTCAGACGGTATACTCCAGCCAAGGCTCTAATGTCTTCACAATTTGCATTCTAACTCTTGCTTCATTTGCTATTCTATTTAACTTAACTCTAATCCTTGCCTTAGTTGTTCACAAACAAAAAGAACACTTCACTTCTTCAAACAACCAAACTTCGACAATGTAAAATAAATAATCAATAAAGACCAACTGTTCCTATTAGGATTGCAGTTGGTCTTTTTGGTCCTCTAATTATTTTATCAGAATGGATAAAGCACTTTTTGACGCCAAACGGAAAGATAATTCATCCGCTCCCGGCAAGTTCAAAGCCACATTCTCAGCCTTTTCACTATCGTTGAACAGAACAACTGCAATAGAGTTATCTGTATTCTTAAAAGCTACGGAACGAATCACTTCTTGATTGGTTGAAGCGTCAATACGCACAGCCTTCGGACGAATAAATTTACTGAAATGTGCCAGCGCATAATAGTCGAGCGTATACGTAAGCTCCTTGGTCTCTTGGTTAACTGTCACAACACCACGACAAGTACTTTTGCCAAAACCCGGTACGGTTGGGCCGTTCTTTTCATCTAAGGCCATATTCCATAACACAAAGGATTTACTATGATTTCTAAGAATATCAATCCCTGTTCTCATTACATTGGAGAAGGCTTGTTCAAACGGAGGAATCCATTCTCCACCAGAACCTTCTGTAAAATGCACTTCTTTATCAGCAAAAGCTTTCAGAACCTCTGATTGTGCTGACGCATTGCCACCATACCAGTGCCAAGCTACACCATCCACTTCATCTTTTGCATAATCGAGCACGGTTAACGGATAGTCTGGACGATCCCAGTTGTGGTCGTAGCAGAGAATTTTTGTAGCGATGTTATGCTTAACAAAGCTTGGCTTCAGGTAGTTTTTAATGAAATCTTTTTGCGCCTCAGGCAACATTAACATACTAGGGTAGTGTTTTGGTTCAAATAAAGGCTCGTTCTGTGGTGTTACAGCATAAGTTGGCAATCCGTGCCCTTCAAAAGCTTGAATATATCGAACAAAATAATCGGCATAAGCCTGATAATATTCTTGTTTAAGTTCTCCAGCAATCATCGATCCGCTAGTCTTCATCCAACCTGGTGCACTCCATGGAGAAGCCATCAGTTTGATCTCAGGGTTAATTTCCAGAGCTTGTTGCAACAAAGGGATAATGTCTGCTTCATCATGTGCGATAGAGAAGTGGGTTAATTCCGTATCCGTTTCCTGTGCAGGTCTATCGTCATAGCTATAAATATCTCTAGCATAATCCGATGCCCCCATTGGATTTCTTAATACGGACAAACCAATTCCATCTTGTGCGTCAAAAAGCTTGCTCATGACTTCCTCTTTCTGTTCGTTGTCCAGGACTTGATTAATCAAATAAGCGGATGAATCCGTAAAGGATGCTCCAAAGCCATCCATTTCCTGAAAGGTTTGATTCTCGTCAATAGTTACAGTAGTGGTCGCCTCTGCATCAGCAATTGGAGTTAATTGTTGCAGACTTTGCTCTACAAACAATGTATTCTCCCCGGTGGATTGATAAATTTTAAGCTCTGGCATGTTGTTTCCCTCCATCTTTCTATGAAGAGGCCCCAGTGAAGGGGCCACATTCTATTATCTAACTTATTTAAGACCTAATTTTTCTTTGTTATTTTTCATTTTTTCAGAACGAACTTCTACAATCTTATCCCAGTTGTTATCATTCAAAAATGCTTTGTAAGCAGCCAAGGTGCTGTCGAATGTAGCATCGTCTTTAGCGCGGATCATACTTACAAGCGTAGTGTTCCAAGTAGTATCAATTGCAGTAAGACTACGAGCTTCAGGCGTTCCTTGAGCCGGGTTAATGTTTTCAAGAATAAAGTGTGGTTTTAGCTTTCCTTTGCCCCACTCTTGCATTTGTTTAATGGAATCTGCAAATGCGTCGTTACTCAGCGCCTTATCACGGTCATGTCCAAAGAACATAAATTCGCCCATCCGGTAATCTTTTTTGAATTTATCGGCATTATTTAATTGCAGGTCTTTGATTTCAGGCAAGAATTCAATTTTACCGCTGTCGTTAACTTTATAGGTTTCTCCTTCAATACCGTAGTTCATGAGCTTTTGTCCTTCGTCGCTGAGCAAATAAGTGTAAATTTGAATCGCTTTGGCAGGGTCCTTAGCCTTTTTAGTAACATAGCTAATCATCCAACCTGTAATTCCTGATTGATTCAACGTTGGTTCATGTCCAACAGTACTTTGTGGGCCATCAATAGCGATATATTCCTTGCCTGGATTTTCTGTCATGAAGATTTGCAGGTTACCACTTTGTTGAGGTGTTCCATCCAAAAGTATTGTTGCATATTTACCGGATTTCACTTTTTCTTCAAAGGCAGTACCGTCATCAGCAAAGCTGTCATCACTGATGTCACCATTTCTGTAGACTTCATTTAACGTTTTCAACCAAGTCAAGTAATCCTCATCCAGATTACGGTTGTAGAATTCGCCATTTTCAGTTTCCATCGGCACTCCGATGAAGTCCTCCAATACATCTCCCAAAGAACCAGTGCCTGAACCAATGGAGTTAAAACCAAAAGGAATCATGTCCGGGAATTGTTTTTTGATTTGTTGCATAACGCTCTTGAATTCTTCAGGAGTTCCAAAGCTTGGTTTTCCAATGGCCTCGTAAACATCCTTACGGATGACAAAGGCTGTTTTAGCAGGGATGTTACCGCTATCATAATCGTTTTGCGTATTGGAATAGTTAGGGTATCCATAGGTCTTGCCATCTGCTAACTGGAACCAGTTCATCGTATCTTTTTCTGCAACTTTATTGAAATACGGATCATATTTATCTGCCAGATCATTTAAAGGCAATGCCCATGTAGCAGCTTTTTGTACGACTGGAGAGTTGGAATCAAAAATAGTCAACAGGTCTGGCATTTCACCGCCGGCAAAAATCGTGTTCAGCTTAGTGTCATCGCCTGTAATGAATTTAATGTTGATGTTTAAATCCTCTTTAATTTTCTTGGTGACAAGGTCTTTTCCGAAATCAGTATTCCACCAGTCTGCATTCACGTACCAAGTCAGATCTGTTGTCTCTTTTTTTGTATCCAACTTCCATGCCGGTGTTTCCGGATCTATAGTATAACGGCCTTCAATGGAGCTTAACTCTTTACTGGAGCTGTCAGAATTACCTTTCGATCCACAACCTGTAAATACTAATACAACAGCCATAAGTGCCGTACAAAGTTTGAGTCCTTTTTTCCCAAATGCTTTGTTCATCTTTTGTTTCCCCCTAAAATGTTTTGTAAGCATTCACTACTTGGAGATTTACTTACTATTCCTTCACCGCCCCCATCATCATGCCTGAGATAAAGTACCTCTGTAATATTGGATACATCACAACAATCGGCAAAGTTGTAATGACAATTGTTGCTAGTTGAACCCCTTTAGTCGTAGTTTCGATAATCGCAGATCCACCCACATTTTGCATGGATTGTGTTTGCGACTGAACAATAATTTCATAGAGCTTCATCTGCAGCGGGTAGAGCGATTGATCGGTAATATATAACTTGGTAGTCATAAAGTCGTTCCACTGCCCAACCCCGTTAAATAACGCAATGGTGGCCATAGCCGGCATGGAAAGAGGGATAAAGATTTTTAGGAAAATGCGCCAATCACCTGCACCATCAATTTTGGCTGACTCTTCAAGTGAATCCGGTACATTTCTGAAGAAGTTCATTAGAATAACTACATCATAATAACTGAACAAGGCCGGGATAATATAAACCCAGAAGCTGTTTAAGAGGCCTAATGATTTAATCAATAAATACGTAGGGATCATTCCACCAGAGAAAAACATAGTGATTACACCCATGGCAACATACAGCTTACGTCCACGTATGTATTTCTTACTCAAGCCATAACCGATCATGGCACAAAAGAATACGTGGGTAATGACACCAATAAATGTTTTGGCAAGCGATACTACGAATGCTAAACCAATGGTCTCATCTTGAAATACAGCACGATAATTCTCCAAGGAGAACTCTGGAGACCAAAATATGAATCCGCCTTCTGCAAGCGCCTTGCCCGAGCTTAGAGAGGATATGACTACATTCCATAAAGGAACGACAATAATGATTGTACAAATACAGAGCAGGATAATATTTAAGGTATTAAAGATTCGACTATCAAGATCTTCTTTAGCCACCGTACGATTCACTGAAATGCCTCCTTCTACAGAACTGATTGATTATCATTTAATTTACTGGATACTTTGTTGGCGCTAATCAGTAGGATGACTGAAACGATGGAGACACCTAAACCAACAGCAGTAGCATAAGAGAAGTCACCTTGCGTCATACCCATACGATATACATAAGAATTAATGACCTCCGCCTTAACGCGGTTCTGAGAATTCATCAATACCAGGGTTTGATCCAGATTTGATCCTAATAAACCGCTTACAGTGAGAATCAGATTTAAACTGATAATCGGTTTCATGTTAGGAAGTGTGATATTCCAAATTTGTCTCATACGGCTTGCGCCATCTATTTTGGCAGCCTCATAATAAGTAGGATCAATTTTCGACATAATGGCTAAGTAGAGAATCGTTCCCCAACCAGCCTCTTTCCAAATATCGGATAACGTTGCAATCCACCAGTATTTATTCGCATCAAGCAAAATATTTACCGGTTTCGAAATCAGTCCCAGACTGAGCATAATCTCATTAAACATACCGGATGAGGAAAACCAGGCAATCAGCATCCCGCCGAGAACGATCCAGGACAAAAAGTGTGGTAAATAAGAGATGGTTTGCACTATCTTTTTAAAGCGTCCACCACTTAACTCGTAAATCATTACGGATAAAATAATAGGAATAACAAACCCTATGGCTAATTTCAGAAAGCTGATCCCTAATGTATTGACTACAGCGTCCCAAAAATATTTATCAGATAAAATAATTCTGAAATTATCGAGCCCTACCCAAGGTGCAGAATCGAGCGTATCAATTACGGTGTAGCTTTTAAAAGCAATCGTCAATCCGTAAATCGGAATAAAACAAAAGATAATCATAAAAATAATTCCCGGGATGACCATGGATTGAATTTCCCATTGTCTCTTGTAATCAATTACAAATTCTTTGACCCTCTGCCCCATAGGCTTTTTCCCGCTCATTGGATTCTTTCCGTTTGTTGGCACTACGGCTAATTTATCCACTTTTTCTTCTCCCCTCCAAATCATGATCCCCAAACAATAAAAACGTTTTTATTTTTTTGAAAAAAAAACCCTCCCAAAACAACAAAATTTTAAAAAATGATCGGGTGAAATCTTGAACCCATTACATATATGTGTTCTTACCGACCAATCTTTACTTGACTAGAACCTCTTACGACTAATTCACCCGCCAATTTCATCATCTCGCCCTGTTCCTTCTTCTGGATCATGCGAACTAGGTGATTAATAGCCAAAATACCCTGTCTAGCAATTTGATTTCTTACAGTAGTTAAAGGCGGTGAGAAATACTGCGCAATATCAATATCATCAAACCCCATAACGCTAACATCTAGCGGAACTTCGTATCCATGCGATTTCAAAGCTTGAATACATCCAATCGCACTCAAGTCGTTCCCTGCCAAGAAGGCATCAGGTATTTTATCAGGACTATAATGAAGGAAAGATTTTATAGCATTGTAAGTGCTTTCTTCTTCAAAATATCCTTGTATAATATACTCTTCATGCGTGGGTAGCTGGTACTGACGCAAAGCAGCTAAGTATCCTTCTCTCCGCTGAACACTGTCGTACATCTCATCCACACCAGATATGTAAGCAATCTTTTTATGCCCTAGACTGATTAAATATTTGGTCGCTTCAAACCCCGCTTCAAAGGAATCAAAAATCACGCTTCCCATTGTGTCGTTCTTAAGCGGCCGATCCAAAAATACAGCCTTGATCTTGTCTTTCACCATTGCGGCAATTTCTTCTTCGTCTATTCTCAGCTCTTCGTAGATAATAACACCATCCACTCGCCGGCCTAGAATATTGCTCATAATCACTTGTTTATCCTTGGTAACAAATACATTCAGCCCGTAACCTAGCCGATCACATTCACGCGACATGGACTCAACCAGCTTATAGAAGTATGGACCCGACACACTTGTTGTGAAAAAACCCAGCATTTTGGTTTTCCCGTTCCTAAGGAGCTTACCGTTCAGGTTAGGAACATAATTTAATCGCTTCGCAACCTTAAGAACATGTGATTTCGTCTCCGGGTTCAATACATCTACGTCATTTAACGCGTTGGAAACCGTAGAAATGGAGACTCCAGCCTCTCTGGCAACATCTTTGATCGTTACCTTTTCCATAATGATTCAATCTTCCTTTACGAATAAAAACGTTTTTATAGATTTAAATTAACATAAAAACGTTTTCATTACAATATATTTTTTATTTTTATTTTATCAGAGGTAATAATTGGTACACAAGCTTAAATTTTCTACAGAATCTTATAAACCTCCTTACCTGCAAACTCGAAATCATTCGTAATACACTCTAAACATAATGTCTTGCTCGTAATTCCCAAACCCGCGGCCATATATGGTTAGTCCGCCTCTTCTCCGTCCGCTATTCTCTGCCGTTAAACGAAAGGTCCACTGATCCTGCTCTACTCGTACATCTTCCAGGGTAATATCTGAAATTTGCTGCCCATCCACAAAGGTTCCACCTGCATTAATCCGCAGAACCTTCAGCAAACCATATTGGTTAACATCTGAACGCCACCAAATGGGATTTAATCGTCCTCTAGTAAGGCCAAAGTCGCCCGGACTGGTCCATTTTCCTAAATCCTGTCCATTCATCATAAAGCCAATATCCGACGGCCACTTCTCATTTACATGTGGAGCTTCAGAACCTATTTCCAGCGAAATCTCAATCTCCTGCACCACTTGATCTTGAAATAGATAATTTGGAATCTTGTACTCGATAGAACCTTTCGCAAACCATACTATGCCGGCATTCACCCGTTCCGGGTCCAGAAAATAACGCGGATCATCATAATAGCCGATCAGTTTCTCAGTAGTAGCAATCCCGCAGGTAGGTAAAGCCTGAATATCGGTATATTGCCCTACAGGGATAGACACCTCAACCACCTTTCTGGCAACTCCACGGGAGCCCGATAATTTAATCTGCAGGTAATTCGCAGACAAAGAACAATATTTATAGGTCCCTCCATTTACTCGTCTCATTTTAGAACTGATCAGGCCTGCTTTTTGCAGCTTTGCTACATGAGTACTAACAATTGCACTACTAAGATAGAGCTCCGCTGCCAGCTCTTTGATGTGCATCTCTCTGCGGTCCAGAAGTTCAATAATTCGCAGCCTAACTTCACTTGCCAGCGCTTCATACACCTGCAAGGATTCAGAATCTGTGGTTAAGTACATTTCAACGTCTCCTATGCTTATTGAATTAGTATTTTAACGAATCCTAAATTAATTCATTGCTTATTATAAGCGAAAATCAGTATCATGTAATCATAAAACAATTACTTAATTAGTTAAATCATTAATTCAACTAGAGGGAGCTGTACACTCATGCCGATTAAATCGACAATGATTATTGACAAAGATTTCAGACTAGCTGAAGTAGACCCGCGAATCTACGGCTCATTTATCGAACATTTAGGAAGAGCAGTTTACGGTGGGATTTATGACCCGGGTCACCCTACTGCGGATCAGAATGGTTTTCGGAACGATGCCATCGAAGCGATTCGTGCCTTAAACGTTCCTATCATCCGTTATCCTGGAGGAAACTTTGTATCCGGTTACAATTGGGAAGATGGGGTTGGACCCAAGCATGAACGCAAGCAATCTCTTGAACTAGCTTGGTGGACCACTGAAACAAATCAAGTCGGTACCAACGAATTTGCAGATTGGGCTAAGCTCGTAGGCAGCGAAGTCATGATGGCAGTTAACCTTGGAACACGCGGTATCGATGCAGCTAGAAATCTAGTAGAGTACTGCAATCATCCTTCCGGCTCCTACTACAGTGACCTGCGGATCTCTCATGGGTATAAAGAGCCTCACGCTTTTAAGACCTGGTGTCTCGGAAATGAAATGGATGGTCCGTGGCAGATTGGAGCTAAAACCGCGGTCGAATATGGCCGCTTAGCGAACGAAACTGCAAAAGCTATGCGCTGGGTCGATCCAACGCTTGAGCTTGTGGCTTGTGGCAGCTCCGGCAGCGGCATGGACACTTTTGCCGAGTGGGAAGCTACCGTGCTTGATCTTTCTTATGATAATGTAGATTATTTATCACTGCATACGTACTACAATAACAACAATGACGACACGCCTAACTTCCTAGCCCGCTCCATGGATTTGGATCATTTCATCAGCAGTGTGGCTGCCACCTGTGATTATGTTCAAGCGAAGAAAAAGAGCAAAAAGAAAATTAATCTGTCACTGGATGAATGGAATGTATGGAAATCACAAGGCAGCAGCCGTGCCGAACAACACTGGCAGATCGCACCGCCAGAATTCGAAGATGTCTACACACTTGAAGATGCACTCGTTGTGGGCTGCTGTCTTATTTCATTGTTGAAGCATGCTGATCGTGTGAAAATGGCCTGCTTAGCGCAGCTGATCAATGTTATCGCCCCAATTATGACTGAAAATGGCGGACCGCTTTGGCTGCAGACTACTTATTATCCGTACCTGCATGCTTCCCTTTATGGTCGTGGAACCGTACTTCACCCGCTGATTTCCAGCCCTAAATACGATTCCAAAGATTTCACTGATGTGCCTTACTTGGAAGCCATTAGTGTATACAACGAGGAGCTGAATGAAGTAACCGTCTTCGCTGTAAACCGCCATTTATCCGAAGGACTAGAGCTCGACGTGGATCTGCGCAGCTTCAGTTCCGTAAACATTATTGAGCATATTGTACTGGAACATGAAGATATTAAAGCTGTAAATACCAAATCCAATCCTCATAACGTGATGCCTAGTCAAGGCAAAGCCGTTGTTGAGGGTGGACATGTAAAAGCCCTTCTCGCAAAAGCTTCCTGGAATGTGATTCGTCTGCGGGTGAACGGCTAAGTTAACTTGTAATTAGTCATAGAAATGCCCCCATGAATTTTTAATAAGCTATAGATTCATGGGGGCGTCTTCGTTATTTTATTCTGAAAATTGTCACGGATTGCTTCGGAAACTCATAACTAAAGCTGCTTCCTTCTGTCTTAAAGCTGGTTTGTTTCGGAGAGACCTGCTGCTTATTCTCAAAGTTATTTTCGTCCTCAAGCTGGTATCCCGACATTTCATAGACTTCGATGGTCAGTGCTTCTTTTGCCAAAGATTCCAGTGCAACCTCAGCAGAAACACTATTCTCTTGTACGTTTACTGTCTTGAGGATAATATCCCCCGTTAATTCTTCCACACTTGCCGTGTAATACAACGGTTCGATGACCGGAAGTTTATCTTCTGTCTCATTCACCAGTTCTCCGTTAATAAAAGTACGGATTTGTCTGCCCACCACTTCTAACTTAAGATCGTATTCTACATCTGTTTCAACCGTAAACATAGTATGCGTCAGAACAGAATTTCTTCCGTTGATAATTGAGGCCACAATCGAATCCTGATTCTGCCAGCCACCCAGCTCCCAGTACAAATGATTCTGATCATCCGCTTTACCAAAATAGAAGATAAACCCTTTATTTCCTGCGGTTCGTGTAGCCTTAAAATGCAAAGTATAGTTTTCCCACTCTGTCTCACCAAGCTCTAGTATCCGTTTAGCCGTTCTATTCTGAGCAGGGTCAGGCAGATTTGAGACTTCCTCTGATAAGTCAGAGTACGTCTTCACTTCTCCCGTAAGATTGTTGACTAATGTGATCTCGGAGAAACGAGCAGCGGAGGCATCCACACCGAAACTGACGGCTCCAGTGATCGCTTCCTTTCTGCTTTCCTTCGGTGCCGTGAAGCCATCTGCTTCCATCTTCAGCAAATGATCTCCCTGATGGTTCATGAATAGCTTTTGCACATAATAGTTTGCCGTGCCGTACACTTCATGATTATTGAACCAGATCAGGTCCGGCTTCCAGTTGATATAATCCACATTACAGAGCATTGGAGCATAACAAGCTAAGCCAACGGCATGGGCATTATTTTGCAGACCTGTCATAAATGCTGCTTCCACCAATGCATTGTAATAGGTATTGCCCCATGAAGCATATTCACCGAGGAATACCTTTGGCTCATCCGCTTTGAAGTCATCATAACGATGATGATTAGCCAGGAACCATTCAGGTGTACAGTAATAATGCTCGTCTACGAGGTCCGAATTGTTCTCTTTTGCCGACGTCCAGCCTCGTTCATATTCCTGACCGGCAGAGAACGGGCCGCTAGAATTAATGACCTTGATTTCCGGATATTTTGCTTTAATGGCTTGATGAAAGTAAGGATATCTCTCGAAAAAGGGTGCGCCTACCTCTTCATTCCCAATGCCGACATACTCCAGCCCAAAAGGCTCGGGGTGACCCAGTTCTGCACGAATGCCTCCCCACTTCGTGGAAGAATCCCCCTTGGCGAATTCAATTAAATCCAAAGCATCCTCAATCCAAGGCGTTAATTCATCCAGCGGTACCATCCGTTTATGATGCGGGTCATAGCCGCCCGGAAGAACGGGGATCGGCTTAGCTCCAATATCCTCACAGAACTGAAAATATTCATAATAACCTAACCCAAGTGTCTGATTATACGACCAGTTATTGCGTCTTGCCGGTCTCTGTGCAACATCCCCAATCGTATTCTTCCATCTGTACATGGAGTCTCTGTCATCTGGATCCAAGGAACCGTCATGCACCAGACATCCTCCTGGGAACCGCATAAATTTAGGTTTTAAATCAGCGAGCAGCAGCGAAATATCTTCACGCATGCCTCCGGGTCTATTCTTAAAGGTCTTCTCAGGAAATAGGGAAACCATATCCAGATATACCTTCCCGCTACCTTTGGTAACGATTACAAGACGACTGCTTGTGTCTGTGCTATTAGCTGTGATAACGGCTTCATATCGGGTCCATTCAGAGCTGCTTACGGCTATTTTCGCTTCACCAAGAATGGTGCCGTCTGTGCTTTCGATGTTTACGGTAAGCGGCACATCAAAGCTTGTCTCCCGGCGGGCATACACCGAGAAGTTATAATTCTCGCCTTCTTTTACCGGAATACCACTGTTAAAGCCTAGATTCATCAGGCCAACGCCGTCACCTTCAGCCACAATATCGATGGCAACATAATGTTGGTTACGATCATTTAAGGGCTTGCTGTCTTCTACAGAGATCTTTACCTTTCCAGCTCCACGTTCTACAGGCTCCCAAGCCATTAGCGCATGATAATCTGCCCGGTCAATCGGGTCGAACTCAAAAGATCGGTTCTGAACTAGTTCAGCGTAAAGCCCACCATCGGCCGCATGATTTAAATCCTCGAAGAAGATACCGAATAGATCGCCTAACTCCGCCCCACGCTGCTGCGTATGTATCGTCAATTTTCCTTCTGTCTTCATTCTTTTGGCTTCCTCCTTGTGAATTCCAATTTGATTTATATTTATATTACTTAGTTCATATCAATATAAATCATTATAATAACTCCTCTCTACATTCGTCAATTCGAAAACGAAAAACTGACACCGAATACCTCTCGATGTCAGTTCACACTAGGAAGCCCCCTAAAGGTTATAAAGAATACGTAAATTGATAGCTGCCCGAACCTAATTCGAGTCTAACTCCGTTATCGACCAAGCTGATACTGTGCACGCCTCTGGACTGCTCTACAGGAACTCCATTCTCTAATAACCCTAGTTGATTGGCTCCAGGCAGAACGACAATACCGTTGGTATTGGCAGGAATCGTAACGCGAATCATCATTCCATTATCCTCTGATCGCCGCCACGCTGACTCCACTTTTCCGTACATGGTTTCAAGACTAGCTTCTGCGTAATCCAGACCGGGGCCTGGCTGTGGCTTGATATGAACGATTTTGAAGCCAGGCTCCAACTCATCTGTTCCAATTCCTGCAACGTAACGATACAGCCATTCACCTATTGCGCCATAGGCGTAATGATTGAAAGAATTCATATCTGCACTCCAGAAGCTGCCGTCCTCCTTGATCCCATCCCAATGCTCCCAAATCGTCGTCGCACCTTTCGTCACCTGATACAGCCAGGATGGATAATCCTTTTGAAAAAGAAGCTTATACGCGAGTTCGTTATTTCCACTCTCGCTGAGCACAGGATTCAGATAAGGTGTGCCCACGAATCCAGTAGTCAGGTGATCCTTAGCTTCAGCAAGCAGCTCAGTGAGCTTCTGAATTGCACGTTCTTTGGCGACCCCTTCTACAAGATCGAAACGTAAGGCTAATATCTGTGCAGTCTGTGTAGAGACAGATAACCTTCCCGCAGGTGTTATGAACTCATCACTGAATGCTTTTATAATTTTGACGTGCAGCTCACTATAGTAGTCCACATCCTCCGATTTTTCTAAGGCTATTGCCGCTTTCAAAGTCAGAGAAACAGAATAGGCATAAAAAGCGGTGGCGACATAATCCCGATCTGTAGCTCCCACATAGCTGTCTGGCTTGGAATCAAGTGCTAGCCAATCGCCGAAATGAAAGCCAGTATTCCATATATAAGGATTGCTTCCCTGTGCGTAGATATAAGAAATCCAATGCTTCATGCTCTCGTATTGCTCTGCAAGCAGCCTTTTGTCGCCGTACATTTCATAGATTGTCCATGGACAGATCGTAGCTGCATCTCCCCAGGCCGCAGAAGAATGGTTAGTATCTCCGTCCCCAGGAGGAGCTGCTCTCAGCTCTGGAATAAAAAACGGAATGCCACCCTCAGGGGTTTGGTCTGCCTTCAAATCCCGCAGCCATTTCGTAAAGAATGGTACCGTATTCATCAAATAAGAGGCTGTGCGGACAAACATCTGAGCATCCCCCGTCCAGCCGAGCCGCTCATCACGCTGTGGACAATCAGTGGGCACATCGAGGAAATTCCCTTTTTGCCCCCACAGGATATTGTGATGCAGTTGATTCACAAGTGGATCTGAGCACTGAAAATCACCCGTACGTTCCATATTGGAGTGCATCACAATTCCTGTGAAATCCTCTAGTTGAAGATCTGCTGAGAACCCACTAAGCTTCACATACCGAAAACCTTGGAAAGTGAAGTGTGGTTCATACGTCTCTTGCTCTCCACCTTTCAGAGTATAGCGGATGCACTGTTTCGCTTTACGCATATTCTCCGTGTAGAAATTTCCGTCCCAGTCTAATATTTCAGCATGCTGAAGTTCTACCGCCTGACCAGATTGACCTTTTACATTAAATTTTAACCACCCTACCATGTTCTGGCCCATGTCCAGCACTCTATCTCCCTGCGGGGTAGTCAGCAGTGCAATCGGCTTCAAGGTTTCAACTTGTGTCACTGGCACATTTTCCTGGGCAACGATGATCGCTTTGGAATAGTTAATAATCTCCACTGGATGCCAACCTTCTGATGAAGGATCGGTGATATCCAGCTCCAGCCGAGCATCATAGGTTTCACCATTATAAATTTCAGACATCATAATTGCGCTTTTTGCAGCCTGCCAATTCTGATTTGAGCTAATAAGCTCATTTGAACCGTCTGCGTACCGGATATGAAGCTCCAGCAGAAGTGAAGTCTTTGATCCATATATCTCCTTTTGATTATCCCAGCCTAAATACCCTCTGTACCAACCATTGCCCAACAGTGCGCCTAACGCATTCGCACCTTCATGCAGAAGCTTTGTGACATCATAAGTTTGATATTGCAGCCGTTTACTGTAACTGGTCCAGCCTGGAGTAAAATAATGATCTCCCACCCGACTTCCGTTCAGCTGCAGTTCATACAAGCCCAAAGCAGTAACGTAAATCCTTGCACTTTCCACTGGACCTTTTACATCCACGAATGTACGAAGCTGTGGGCAAATCTCAGAATCTTGTGAAAAAGAGGCTGTAGGAGCGCTGATCCACTCCGCCTGCCAATTCCCCGCATCTAATAGTCCGGTTTCAAAAAATGCAATCTCAGACCAACCCGAGTCTGTTGCATTCTGATTCCATGCCCGAACCCGATAATAATAACGCGTGCGAGCTGCCAGCAGCAGACCTTCAAGCTCAACATGGATCGATTGAGAAGACTTTACTTCCTCTGTATCCCATAGCTTGCCTTGAAAAAGCATATTCTCAGCCACTTGAATTTGATAAGCAGACTGCATGCAGTCCCTGTCATCTGAAACTAACTGCCAACTGATTCTGGGTCTGATCACATCAATTCCTAGCGGATTTTCTTTGTACTCACAACGAAGCTTAGTGATTGCGAACATATAGATAAAACCTCCTTCTATAGCGACAAATTAGTCTTTGCCCTATAATTATAGCTGCGTCACCGCTTTCATCACCCGGTAATAAGGACATCATATCCCTGCAATTATGCCATAACTTTGGAAAGGGGAATTCAATATGCAACGAACCACCGAGTTGTTCAAAAATGAAGTCTTTTTTCAAAACGATCTGCATCTGCTGGTTAACCGCTATTCAGAGAACTTCCATGCCCCTTTTCATGCACATGAATTTATTGAGTATTGCTATGTAGCTGAAGGAAGAGGTTTTCATCACCTTGAAAATGAGATCCTTCCCGTTAGAAAAGGAATGTTGTTCGTGATTCCTGTAGGTGCTCCCCATGTGTTCCGTCCAGCATCTTCTGATACTTTAGGGAATCGCCTGATCGTCTATAATTGCCTTTTTGATATGCAAATGGTGGAGCAATTAAATATCGTCCTTCAAGAGCCATCTATCCGGGAGCACCTAGCCACTCTTGGGAGTAGCAGCTCATCTTACTTTTCCGTCTCAGATCGAGATGGCTCGATTGAGCGCTTTATGCTGAATTTATATCATGAAATGTCGGTATCCGGTATGGGCTCCAAAACAATGCTTTACACCCTGCTGAGTCAATTAATCATAGCAGTGTACAGGCAAAAATACGGAGAAGATGACAAATCTACAATGGATATGGCAGACTTCACGCAAGTCATTCAATACTTAGAGCATAATCTGTCGGAGAAGATTACACTTGCCGAATTAGCCCGTATTTCACAGTGGAGCAGCAGGCATCTTCAGCGTATGTTCCACAAGCATACTGGCCAGTCCTTTGGGACCTACTTGAAGAATCTGCGAATGCATAAAAGCTGTGAATTGCTGCGTACTTCTGGACATAAAATTAATACGATTGCCGAGCTAGTTGGTTACCGTGACATCGACTCCTTTAACGCTGTATTCAAAAAAATAGTCGGCCAGACACCCATCGCGTACCGCAAGCTCTACAGATCATAAAAAAGCCGATGTCGTATGAACATCCATACAACATCGGCCCTATTAATTTATTGATTAGTGATCTGTTTAAGTAAAAACTCAACAAAATCAGTTGATTTAGTCTTACTGTCATCTTGCCCTAACGTTCCGATGATCATCTGGTTTGAATGGATAGGGAGTTCTGTAGCAAAATCCGTATCTGTGATATCTATGCCAGTAATCAGCTCTTGGCCACTCTCCGGGTTAGTCATACGTTTCAAACGGTTATCGTCCAGAGGAAGTCCTGCGGATTTAATAAACGACTCCAGATTTTGCAGTCCCGACTGCTGGCCAATCCATTCAAAAGTAGCATCATCCATTATCAGGATATCCGGATGATCGGCTGCCAGCATCGCCATAGCCCGCTGCATATAGCTCATATCCAAGGCTCCACCGTCCGTCCCACCTGTTGAGGGTAGATAAACGATTTCTGCCTCCACTCTCTTCCAAGCCGGGTAACGATTGATAATTTCTTGTTTTAGCTCTTCATTCTTACCTGACGAGTCCTGAGATTCATAGTTGCCTAAGAACATGATTCGAACATCTACCGGTGGAAGCGTAGCTTCATATTTTCTTTCCTGCCATTGATCATAGAGCGCTTTCCCCCCAAAGATAACTACCAGCAGCACGATAATAGAAATAATAGTGTGCGTTTTGTAGAGTCGAAAGAAATTCTCCGATTTACGTGCTACACCGGACATGGCTCCCCACTTCTCCAGCCGCTTGTCCTCTGCTTCCTGAATCTCCTTCTGATCCAAGCCATCTAGGATGGTTTTGTAAGCGCGGAATTCCTCTTCATAAGCTGCGACCTCATCTTCAGTCGAATTCGATCGACGGCGTTTCAAATGAATATCTAACCTTTTGTTCAATTCCTCCCGGGTAACGTCTTCAGGCAAGTTCAAACGCTCATAGGCTTGCTTTAGCTTCTCATTCAAAATGATGTCTCCTTCCTGATGCTTTTCGTCATTTCAGATCGTTAATTTGGTTCTATGTATTGAATTCTTGTGGCAGTAAAAGTATGGGCTAAGCCGCAAAAAAAACATCGCAGGAACTCAAGTAAACTATATCATGTTGTGCTAGACGGTAACAAGTAAGCGTTTATCTAATCCAAACCATGTAGCTGCTTAAATTGCTCAGGACTCATCCCTGTCAATCTTTTAAACACCAAACAAAAGTAACTAGCATTATCAAAGCCCACTAGCTGGGCAATTTCATACATTTTTTTATCGCGTCCATTAAACATAAGCTGTTTACTCAAATTGATACGTTGCTTATTGATATAGGTTACAGGTCGATCATGAATTGTTTTTTGAAAAAGTCTGCATAAATACTGTGGCGATACCGAAATAATCTCCGCCAGCTCCTTTAAAGGAAGCGTCCTATGCAGATTGCTCTCTATATAACGCAGCACCGGTTTAATTCGCTCCAATTCATGTGCCTCATTCAGCGGCGATACTAGCTTTCTTTTTAAATCCAGAAGCAATGCGTAAAGATGTTTAGAACGTGCTAAATTAGTCTCCAGCTCATTGCTATCTGGCAGCATAAGGATTTGCTTTAGAGGATTGAGCCATTGATCTTCTTTTAATCTAGCAGGACCAGACTCGCGGATGCCCGCATAGAGCAGCATTTGACCAACCTCTCTGCCATTGAACGAGACCCATGATACCTTCCACTCCTTCCCACTGATAGGGGCATACGAATGAGGAATATCCGGGAACAAAAAGAACACATCCCCTGGACCCACGAGATATCGGCTCTCATGAATGATAAGCTCGCCCTTACCTTCGTGAATCTGATGTATTTGATAGTCTGGAAAGCCTGCAGGACGTATAGTTTCTGGCTGATGCTCCCAAAATCCAAGGGTTGTAGCATAAAGCGGCAGCATGCTTACATCTTCTGTTTGGCAAAAAATAATTTTGCTCTCCATAAAAAGTCCTCGTTTCATATTTTGTTATCAGGGACTAAAATTCTTTTATTTATCCTAACATTACTTCAACTTATAATATGAATATAATAACATTACAATGATTATAAAGGAGATCAACTCATGCGAGCAAAGTTTGTCTACCAGCCACCTGCTAACGGTTATCCGGAATGGAATAACAACCCAGAGACTTTTGAATTGAATCGATTGGATGCACATGCCTCCATGATCCCTTACCGTAGTTTATCCCAAGCGCTAACTAACGATAAAGAAACCTCACCTTTCCACCAAACCCTCAATGGGCTTTGGAAATTCGCTTTTTCCGAAACACCGGATCAACGAATTGTGGATTTCTATAAAACCGATTTCGATTGCAGTACTTGGGATACCATTCCTGTACCGTCCCACTGGCAGTTCCAAGGTTACGACTATCCACAATATACAAATCTCCGATATCCTTGGGCGGAATCCGAGCCAGAGCTTAAAGCCCCCTTTGCCCCAACAAAATATAATCCAGTAGGCTCTTATCTGCGAACCTTTACTGTACCTGAGTCTTGGAACGGTCAACCGGTGTACCTAAGCTTTCAGGGTGTTGAATCCGCTTTCTACGTCTGGGTAAACGGTGAACTTGTCGGGTACTGTGAAGATACATTTACTCCATCAGAGTTCGATATCACCCCATATTTAGTTGCAGGGGACAACAAACTAGCTGTCGAGGTTTATCGTTGGTGTGATGCCAGCTGGCTAGAGGATCAGGATTTCTGGCGCCTTAGTGGTATTTTTCGGGAAGTCTATCTTTATTCAGCTCCTTCCGTTCATATTGCTGATTATTTCGTCCACACCGATCTGGATGAAAACTTCGTACATGCGGATTTAAATGTAGATATCAAGGTGGAAAATTACTTTAACGAGCAAAGCCCATATACACTGCAAATGCAGCTTTACAATAAAGAGGGCCAGCCTGTTTGGGAGACTCCTATCTCCACTACGGGTTCCTTTGAGCAAGAAGGCGTTCAACAGCTCAAGCTTTCTGCCCCGGTTGAGCAGCCTTTTAAATGGAGTGCTGAAACCCCTTATCTTTATACCTTAGTCCTGTCTATAAATGACAGCAAAGGAAATACACAAGAAACGGTCAGCTGTAAGGTTGGATTCCGCAAGTTTGAGATTAAAGACGGACTTATGAAGATCAATGGCAAAAGAATCGTGCTCAAAGGTGTCAATCGCCACGAATTCTCTTGCGATACTGGTCGTGCTTTAGGCAAAGAAGATATGCTGCGCGACATCCAATTAATGAAAACGCATAATATTAATGCCGTTCGAACCTCCCATTACCCGAATCAGTCTGTCTGGTACGAGTTATGTGATGAATACGGATTATATGTAATTGACGAAACCAATCTGGAAACGCACGGCACCTGGGCATACAGCCAAGAAGGATTGAATGACGGGAATGTCCCTGGAAGCAAACCGGAATGGCGGGCCAATGTCATTGACCGCTGCAACTCCATGATGCAAAGGGACAAAAATCACCCTTCTGTCATCATTTGGTCTCTCGGCAATGAATCTTTCGGAGGCGACAATTTTATCGCTATGCACGACTACCTGAGAGAAATCGATCCTTCGCGGCCGGTTCATTATGAGGGAATCTTTCACTGTAGAGAATCGGAAGCAGCAAGTGATATAGAATCTACTATGTACATTAAACCGCAGGATGTTGAAAAATATGCGCTTAATAATCCGAAGAAGCCTTATATCCTCTGCGAATACAGTCATGCCATGGGCAATTCATGCGGTGGGCTGCACTTATACTGTGACTTGTTCGACAAATATGACATTGTTCAAGGTGCATTCATTTGGGATTGGGTAGATCAAGCCATTCGGACCCACACCTCCGAGGGAATTGAATATCTCGCTTATGGCGGTGACTTTGGTGAATCGCCTCATGACGGCAACTTTAGTGGCAACGGATTGCTTTTTGCTGATCGTACGGTTACTCCTAAGCTCTTTGAGGTCAAAAAATGTTATCAGAATATTAAAGTAACGGCTGAAAATATCCTAGAAGGACTCTTCCAGATTCGCAATTCCTTCTTATTTACCAACTTAAAGGAATACGATCTCAAATGGGAAGTCCGTTTAGACGGAATAACTGCACAAGAAGGTTTGCTGAAGATCTCATGTGCACCAGGTGAGAGCATTTCATGCAAAGTTCCTTACGAGCTGGATTCACTGCGTGGCAATCATGAAGCAGTTCTGAATCTTTCCTTTATTCAGCCTTCAGCAACTATATGGGCAGAAGCCAATCACGAAATCGCTTGGGAACAGTTCATTCTGTCACCCCGTTTCGTAACCAATACCTCAAAGACAACTGCAGAAACACTGCGTGTCAGCGAGCTTGAGAATATTTTGAACGTACAAGGTGATAATTTCGAACTGAGCTTTAGTACCACTACGGGGGCTCTGAACTCTTACCGTTCCGCAGGCAAAGAACGTCTGCTAGAACCTGTAAGAACTAACTTCTGGAGAGCAGTTACAGATAATGATTGTGGTAATAAATTGCCAGAGCGGTGTGCAGTATGGAAGCATTCATCGCATAAACAACACTTAATCAGCTTTACATTTAGAACCGAAGGCTCTCTCTGTTTTGTCTCTGCCAGCTACCTTCTGGCTACAAGTCCGGATTCCACGCTTCGGGTCCAGTATGTGATTCACGCTGACGGGACTTTAGAGATCACGCAAGAACTGAGTCCCGGCAGCAGCGTTCTACCAGAAATCCCTGAGTTCGGAATGATGTTCGTTCTAGATGGAAGTCTTGATACCCTTTCTTGGTACGGCCGCGGACCTCATGAGAATTATTGGGATCGACAAACCGGAGCCCCACTTGGACGTTACACAGGAAAGGTCAGTGATCAATTCACGCCTTATCTCAAACCTCAAGAGTGCGGCAACAAGACTGATGTCAGATTCGCTTCAATTACAGAGGGCAACGATGGATCAGGGTTCTATTTTGAAAGTGCAACGCCTATCGAAATTAATGCCCTGCCTTGGAAGCCTGAGGAACTGGAAGCCCATGACCACGTCTATAAATTGCCAGTCTCGAACAAAAGCGTACTAAGAGTTAACTACAAGCAAATGGGTGTTGGCGGGGACGACAGCTGGGGCGCACCAACCCACGAAGAGTTCACTCTGCCGGCTAATCGCCCGTACTTCTTCCGTTTCACTGTCTCACTGCTCTAATCTCTTCCACTTATAAAAAAGGCCGTCTCTGGTTGGTTTCTACCACACAGGACGGTCTTCTTTTATTTATTTCACTGCTACTGTTCCTTGTCTGAATTCCGAAGGGCTTAAACCCACATTTTTTTTGAACTGTTTGGAGAAATAATAGAGATCGCTAAAACCAAGATCATGGGCAATCTCACCGACAGAACTTTGCGTCCCCCTCAATAGCTCCTTGGCCTTAGTTATCTTTTTTCTGGTGATATACTGTATGGGTGGAACTCCGATTTGCTGTTTAAATAGCCGGATAAAATAGTTGGGATGCATGTACGCAATCTCGGCAAGCTCGTGTATGGTGATATTTCGCTCGATATGGGCGTCTATATACGTTAATATTTTCGTTAATTTTTCGATCGAGCTTAGATTCTTAAAAGTGATTTCGTCTACATCTATGTTCATAATAAAATAAGAAAATAACTCCATTAACTTACTTTTGGCTAATAAATGAGCATATACCGCATCAGATTTCATATGACTCGTTAAGCTGCTGAAAATCTCTTGGATTACATGAGGATCTACTTCTCTGCATACATGACTTAACTCTAACATTTTGAATAGATTAATGTCGCCGACTTTTGCGCTGAAATGGCACCAATACTTCTCAAAGGGTTGATCACTTATGCAAGAATAAGATTGCTTAACTCCCTCAGGCATCAAAAAAAGCTGACCAGGCTTCGGATAATATTCTCGATCCCCAATCTTTAACCAACCCTCCCCATCGCAAATAAAATAAAATTTACTATAGTCAGGTGTATAGTCGAGATCTCTCCAGTCACGGCCACAAAGATTGTAATCAGCCATAAATAAATCAACCTTTAAATTGGATAAATAATTAGTAAGCAAAACATGGTTATCCATCTCTTACTCCGCCTTATCAGGTTAGTTTTGTACATCTAAAAGTTAATGTCCTACATTTTGATTCCCACATCCATTCACTACAATGAAGAAGAAATAAACGTTTGAAAGGATGATTGCAAAATGGTGGATAAAAACAAATATTTAAAAGTAATCGAAGATACGATCGCAACTGGAAGATTCAAAGCCGATTGGGATTCACTAAGTCAATTTCAAGTGCCCACGTGGTATGAGAACGCTAAGTTTGGTATTTTCATTCATTGGGGCCTTTATTCTATTCCAGCTTTCGCCAATGAGTGGTATCCCCGAAATATGTATATCCAGGGTTCACGGGAATATGAACATCATCTCGCTACTTATGGCGAGCATAAAACCTTTGGCTATAAGGATTTCATCCCCTTGTTCAAGGCTGAGCATTTCAATGCTGAGGAATGGGCCAATCTCTTCAAATTATCTGGAGCCAAATACGTGATGCCTGTTGCAGAGCACCATGACGGCTTTCAAATGTATAAGAGCGCTTACTCCCACTATAACACATATGAGATGGGTCCCAAGCGGGATTTAGTCGGAGAAATGAAAGGCGCTTTTGAGCAGCAGGGATTAGAGTTTTGTGTATCTTCCCATAGAGCTGAACACTGGTTCTTCCTGTCTCATGGCAAGGAATTTGATTCCGATATTCATGAACCGCTTGGATGTGGAGATTTCTATTGGCCATCTATGCCCGAACCCGATCATCAGGATTTATTCGGCTCCCCACCCGATCAAGAATTTCTGGAGGATTGGTTGATTCGCTGCTGCGAGCTGGTAGACAATTATCAGCCGAAAATCTTTTACTTTGACTGGTGGATTCACACAGCTGCCTTCAAACCCTATCTTAAAAAGTTCGCCGCTTACTATTACAATAAGGGAGAGGAATGGGGAACTCCGGTTGCAATCAATTATAAGCATGATGCCTTCATGTTTGGCTCAGCGATCCCAGATATTGAGAGAGGTCATTTCTCCGAGCTTAAACCTTATTTCTGGCAAACGGATACAGCAGTAGCTAAAAATTCATGGTGTTATACACCGGAAAATGATTATAAATCTGCCGTAGAAATTATCAGAGATTTAGTAGATATCGTAAGCAAAAACGGCAACCTGCTGCTGAATATAGGCCCTAAAGCGGACGGCAGCATTCCAGCTCAGGATCAGGAGATTCTGCTTGGCATCGGAGAATGGCTAAAGGTAAATGGTGAAGCTATCTATGATACGACCTACTGGCGCACCTTCGGGGAAGGCCCTACAGAGATCGTTGAAGGTCAGTTTACAGATGGGATCACGAAAATTTTCACCAATGAAGATATCCGCTTTACGGTAAAAGGCAGCTATCTTTACGCTACTGTTCTTGTCTATCCAAACAACGGTATAGTGCAAATCAAATCCCTTAAAGAAAACTCTGCTCACTTCCATGGGATGATTAAACAGATCAAAATCTTAGGTTTTGAGGAACAACCTGCATGGGAAAAAACCGATGAAGCCTTGGTTATAAAAACAACCTCGGTTCGCAGTGAGACTCCGGTTGTTCTGCGGATTGAATTAGATTAGAGACTCTTACAGAACTTCATAACCTATAAAAAGAGTGTTCTTGCCCATCCAGCAGAGAACACTCTTTTATAGTTTTATAACCATCAATTTATATTAAAAGTAGGGTACCCTGACGTTTACTGTCTTCATTCTAGTCCTATGAGGATATCTCGCGCGTAATTTGTTGGACTCCAAAATAATGCGACCATGAAGCGGATGCTCCGCGGGAATTTTTAGTTGTGCAGCAATGACTTCACTTAGCCCGTGGTTTCGGATTTCGGCTTGAAGCTGTAAGGCTTCTGGATCTTTTTCATGATCAAAATAAAGTGCAGAAGCAATAGCTGAGACTAAATGTGAGGTCTCAAAACCAAGTTCATGAGCAAGCATGGCCGGTTTTACGAGTCGATCATTAGGTGAAAGCTTGCGAAGCGGGGAGCGGGCTACACGTGTAATTTTATCGTTAAAGTTGGGGTTAGTGAATCGTTCCATCATCTTTTCTATATACCGGTCATGTTCTATGGGCTTAAAGCCATATAAATGCACCAATAATGTCCCTGTTTCCATAAGCACCCCGTGAACACGAGCCCTGATTTCGGGATCAGACATCGCTTCTTGAATGCTAGTATAACCGTCCAGATATCCAAAATAGGCTGCACTGCAATGACCTGTATTCACAGTATATAGCTTCCGTTCGAGGTATGGCGCTAGCGAATCCACATAATGGACGCCTTTAATTTCATTGTAATTACCAATCATTCCACTGCGGGGAATAACCCACTCACTGAAGGGTTCAACGAGGATTTCAAGTGAATCTGTATTTTTCTGCATAGGTACAATCCGGTCCACCATCGCATTGGGAAAAGCGACATTGCGGTCAGCAAGCTCCTTGAAGGATTGCTTCATATGCCGATAAACTGATTTTTTCAACTTCTGACTGCTTCCAATCCCATTCTCACAGGCAATGATATGAAGTGGGGTGAGATTTCTGCTATTTTCAAGCCTTCGTTCGATGCCCTGCGCAATGGTCTCAGCAATATCTTTTAAAGCGGATATTCCGACTGCAGTTGTCACAATTTCAGCTTCTGCTATAGCTCTAGTAACGTCCTCTGTATCATTCAGATTGATTGCAGTAACATTATCAACGATAAAGCTGTCCCGGTTCTTGTTAGCTAGGGTGACAGGATATTGCCCACTTTTTTGCAATTGGGCAATTTTACTCTTATTTCTTCCGACGAAACAAACGTTGTAACCGGAGTCCGACAACATAGGCCCAATAAAACCTCTGCCAATATTGCCCGCTCCAAAGTGTACGGCTCTCAATTTGGTATCCCCCTTTAATTTGAACTCAGTTTCTCGGTTTCTCTATACGAAGCAACGTTGAGTAACTACATGATCAAATTCAAGAAGACTTAAATTATCTATTTTATGGTGCTGCTTATCGAATTCAAGGAAATTAGTAATTTCGTTAGGCGTCACAATGCAACGGATGCCAGCTGCTGCCGCTGCCTTAGATCCATTCGGTGAATCCTCGATAGCAACCGCCTCATCAGCTGTGATTCCAAGACAAGCTAACGTTTGGTTATATAGCTCGGGATCTGGTTTCACTTTTGCCACATGGTCAGCAGTCCGAACACATTCGAAATACTCGCGAATACCCAATTGATTCAGATATTTTTCCACCCATTCCAGTGAAGAACTTGAGGCCAGCCCTATACACAGTCCAGCTGCCTTGGCAGAATCAAGATAATGCTGAATACCTGGTCGTATTGTTTCAAGCTCCATCAGTTTGCTGTGTCTCTGTTTAACAGCCTTGCTGAACTCTTCTTTGTCAATTGCGAGCTTAAGGTCAGTCATCAAATATTCATAAGGATTAAAACTGTTCAAGCTCGTGCCGATGCAGGTGGAATATTGTTCAAGCGTCAGGTCCACTCCATATTCTGCATAAGCCTCGTTAAATGCGGTGTACCAAGCAGTCTCCGTGTCGATAATCGTTCCGTCAAAATCAAAAATAATTCCTTTGATCACAATCAACCATCTCCCTCGTATTATGTTTGGTTAGAATATCTTACGCAAAACCTTCTGCATATTCTACAAAAAGCTATTTCGGCTTGCGTTTGACTATAAAAACCATAACAAAGCCCTTCTACTGGCGTCAAGCACGGTAGATAACATGCCACGCAATGATAACGATTACAATCAAGGCGGATAACCCTGGATTTTTGGATACCTGAATATCTTAAAACATAACAGTAATCAGATTCAAAAAAACACCACAATCCTATGTGCTTCAAGGGATTCCATCTACCAAGTTTGTTATGAAGACAAGCTTCCTCTCTTTCTCTCCATTGCCGTTATTTAGAGTATTTTTCCAAGCAGCTAAAAATAATTTCAAACACATCCTTTTTACTTGATTGTACAAATCAAATTACGGGGTTATTTTTTGTCCATTGAGTAAAAAGAGGCTTTAATTTATGATAGTTTTTAATCGAGAATGATTATCATTATTGGTGGTCGTTACATATAATAGGGAGGCAATAAGATATGAACAAGGTACGACAGTCCTTCGCTGTGGTATGTGTACTATTTTTGATGAGTACATTGTTACTAGCGTGCGGAAACTCAAAGGAACAATCCTCTGCCAATAGTACGGCAAACGCAACCGGGAACTCTTCCGCTGCAACCGCAGTACCTTCAGCAGAACCCTCAGATAGCAGTACAGATGAAGCAGCAGCGACTACCCGCTCCTATACAGATTACATAGGGCATACTGTAGAGATTCCGGTGAATCCGCAGCGAATTATCTATTCTGGAGAAACTTATGGCGATTTGCTCGCACTTGGTGTGCAGGCGGTAGGTTATCCTCTTTCTATGGGTGAAGGCCAGGTTTTTGAAGATCAATTACAAGGTGTGGAGGATGTAGGCTTCCCTATCAATCTGGAAAAAACATTGGAGCTTCAGCCTGACCTGATCATCTATGCGGGCACAGATGAAGCTGATTTCGAGCAGCTCTCCAAAATTGCACCAACGATAATATTTAATACCTTTGCCCCACTCCAGGAACGTATGCTGGACATTGGTGGAATTGTTGGTAAAACGACTGAAGCAGAAGCATGGCTTGCGCAGTATAAAACCGCTGAAGAGAACATGTGGAAGCAATTGAAATCCGCAGGCATGAAAGAAGGCGAAACCGCTGCGGTCTTCACTTATTATCCAGGAGACAGACTGTTTATAATGGCAGCAACCGGACTTTCACAGGTACTCTATGGGGAGAATGGCTTCAAGGCAACCCCAGCTATTCAAAAGATACTTGATGAAGGTAAAGGGTTCCAGGAAGTATCCATGGAAGTCCTGAAAGAATATGCCGGAGACCGGATATTCATCTTGACTCCAGTGGCAGAAGAAGCAAAACAATCCACAGAGAATCTATTAAAGAGCCCTATCTGGAAGAGCCTTCCTGCCGTCAAGAACGGATATGTCTATACACAAGACATCATGAAGACTTCAAGTGATGCGACAACAAGAGAATGGCTGCTTGGCGAAATTCCACAGCTATTGAATATGAAATAACCTTCCGAGATGAAGTGTTTAACACAAGGCTGATAAAAAACTGCAAGAAGCATGTCAACAGCTGTTGATATGCTTCTTTTTTTTATATACAATGAATTCATTGATAATCATTCTCACCAAATGAACGGAGGCTGAACCCATGCTGCATACATCATCGTCCTGCCCCCCACTCCACTCTCTGTTATTTCAGCTAAACGAGGCCGAACTGATGATTCAAGCTGCCGATTCAAGCTCAATAACGCGTACACCCCAGGACTATACCCTTCTCATATTTACTGGAGGGAACGGACAATTGAACCTCGATGATCAAAGCGTGATACTAAGTACGGATAAATGTTATCTACTATCTCCTGGAATCTCCTATAGTACGAACAACCAGGAGCTGACGTTGTATTATTACCTCATCACCTTTACAGCAATTTATACAACCAAGCATCCTAAACGATATTCTGGAGAACTGCTTTCCGGCAGACGGGAGTTAATTGTGCACCCGTTCACCAAGGTAATCCGACTAGTCGAAGAGCTGCTCATGAACAGGAATAATACCGATGATGTACAACAATTCAAGCGACAATTAAAATTCCAAGAATTGCTGCTGCTACTTTTTGAGCATAATTACCCTTCCAAACATCTGCCAAGTCCTACGGAATCCGTAGAAAAGACCATAACATTCATTCAGGAGCATTATACAGAGAGTATCACCGTGAAGCAGTTGGCTGAACGGGCGGGGATATCCATCTGGCAGTATACACCGATCTTTCAACAGCTTACAGGTAAAAAGCCGCTTGAATACCTGACGGATCTGCGAATTAATCATTCCAAACGATTCCTGCAGGAATCGTCTGAACCACTGCGGGAAATCGCCAGACTGGTCGGCTTCTCGGATGAATACTATTTCAGCCGCCGCTTTCGGCAAAAAACCGGAGTTACACCCGGACAATATGCACATCAGCAAGGTCGTAAGCTTACCGTCAAGGATTGGACGGGTCATGAGGTGGAGATTCCAGAGCGAGCGAAACGTATTGTCTATCATGGCGAAACACTTGGCGACCTTCTCGCGTTAGGTGTAAAGCCTATCGGTGGAGATGAAGCGTTCGCCCGGAACAGCGTCTATAAACATCGGCTTAAGAAGCTCGCCAACGTCGGGTTTCCACTGGACCCGCAGTTGACCGCTTCCCTAAACCCAGATTTGATCATTTTGGCAAATAGTGATGAAAGAGCCTACAGAGCAGTTTCTGGTATCGCTCCGACACTCACCTTTGATTCATTTGCGCCTCTCGACAACCGAATGCGGACATTAGGCAGTTGGCTAGGTAAACAGCGCGAAGCGGAAGCATGGCTGGAGTCATTCACAATCAAAAACGCAGCCATGTGGCAGCAGCTTTACTCGACAACTCTCCAAGTTGGAGAAACCGCCTCTGCTTTGGTCTATGATCATGGAGATCATCTATATGCTATGGGAATGTCCGGATTCTCCACTGCGCTTTATGCCCCATGTGGTTTACAACCGACCGAAGAGATTCAGGCCATATTGGACGAAGAGTTAGGGTTCGCCGAAGTGGATCCAACACGACTGCCTGCCTACGCCGGAGATCATATCTTCATGTTCATTCCGGAACGCAAAGACTCGCGAGCTGCAATGGAACGACTACTAGACAGTTCACTTTGGAACAGTCTCCCGGCAGTACGCCAGGGACATGTTTATCTGCTCGACGGAAGCAAATGGAACTCCAGTGATGCGTTAACCCGGGAGAAGCTGCTAACGCTGCTGCCTAAACTACTCGGCGGAAGTAGCGCTAGCAATTGAAGGTGAATCTAGGATTCTCTTTTGACTTTTCAAAACTTCATAGGGTATACTTTATCTACGCTTAATTTCCAACTTTTACAGTTGAAAAGCGGGGGAACCAGTTAATTGGGGCGAATCATTGAGCATTAGAATGTAGGGTACCATCTTACCCGAGTCCGTCAGCTAACCTCGTCAGCAGTGGATGGGTCTGCTTTTCATGTTATTTACATAACCAGAGACCCTTGCTAAGGGTCTCTTTTTGTGCTTTTTTTGGACCCTGCTGGCAGTAGATTGGCCTTTGACACTAAGGCTCCCTCATTTCTCACACTACGAGACAAAGGAGAGATGTACGTGCAAAAGGTAAAGTACTTCACGGATATTAACAAAATAGCTATGTTGTCTGAGCTGGAAAAAGAGAATCTGAAAGAAATTACAGAAAAATTTGTTTTTCGTGTAAATGACTACTATCTGTCTTTGATTAACTGGGATGATCCAGAAGATCCCATCCGTAAGCTGGTTATTCCTAACGAAGGTGAACTGCTGGAGTATGGGCGCTGGGACGCCTCCGATGAGGACACGAATTATGTGGTACCTGGTTGTCAGCACAAGTATAGAACCACTGCACTGCTAATTGTATCCGAGGTCTGCGGGGCTTATTGCCGCTACTGTTTCCGTAAGCGTCTGTTTCGAAATGACGTGAAAGAGGCGATGGCTGATGTCTCTCCGGGCTTGGAGTATATCGCAAAGAATCCGGAGATTAACAACGTACTTCTTACGGGCGGGGACAGTTTAATTCTCTCCACACCGAAGCTAAGATCCATTATTGAAAATCTAAGAAGCATTGAGCATGTTAAAATCATTAGACTAGGTTCGAAGATACCCGTATTTAATCCGATGCGGATCTCTGAAGACGAAGAGCTGCTGGAGCTGATTCGTACTTACTCTACCGAAGACAAACGAATCTATGTTATGGCGCACATCAATCATCCTCGTGAAATCACACTTGAAGCCAAAAAAGCATTTAAAGCTCTCCACAACGCAGGGGCAATTGTCGTAAATCAGACTCCCATCCTCAAAGGCATCAACGATGATCCCGTTATTTTAGGGGAACTATTGGACCGGCTTTCATGGGCTGGCGTTACACCCTACTACTTTTTTGTGAACCGGCCCGTTGCCGGAAACCGGGATTTCGTATTACCGCTCGAGCAAGTCTATCAAATTGTAGAAGAAGCCAAAGCCAGAACCTCAGGACTTGGCAAAAGAGTACGCTTATCCATGAGCCACACCTCAGGAAAAATAGAAATTCTCGCCATTGATAACGGGAAAGCCTATCTCAAATACCATCAATCCAGAGATCAGGAATACGGAAAATTTATGATTCTAGATTGTCCAAAGGACGCCGAATGGTTCGATGACCTGCCTGGGAATGAGCAATATTGGACCCCACCTGTGAAAAAAAACGATGCTATTATTTCTGTTAATGATTTATCTGGCGAGTCTGCGCATTTAATCTGTAAATAGATTAATCAGCTCTGTCAGACTCTGTCATAGGATATTTCTTCATCACCAACAACAAAACTCCTCCCTCCCAAAATTAGCCCGAAAAAATCTATGATATAATCATGCTGTAACACGAAATGGACTAATGGGTGGGAATACACATATGAAATTGGAACGATTGATTTCTATGATCTACAAGCTATTGAACCACGAAGTTTTATCTGCCTCCAAGCTGGCTGAAGAGTTTCAGGTTTCCCAGCGAACAATCTATAGGGATATCGATGTAATTTGTGCCGCTGGCATCCCGGTCGTATCATATCACGGAACTAAAGGTGGATATGGCATCATGGACGGATATAAAATGGATAAAAGCCTGCTCCGTTCGTATGATGTCACTTCTCTGATTACTGTACTTAACAGTCTCTCTTCCGTGTTTGAAGATGAGCATGCGCAAGGAACCATTGAACGGCTGCAAACGATTGGAACGGAGCCACAGACCTCTAGTCTCGCGGTGGATCTTGAAACGCGGCGTACGGATCCTGACGCACTTCCTCTTTTACGTGCGGCTATAGCAGAACGAATTGTCGTCCGTTTTGATTACATCAGTGTAAAAAATGAACGTACAACCCGTGAAATGGAACCCGTAAAGCTTCATTTTAAATATAGCAACTGGTACATCTATGGTTATTGCCGCGCACGGCAGGACTATCGGGAGTTTCGTCTTTCCCGGATGCTGAATTTGTACCTGACGAAGGATACCTTTAAATCACAACATGAGGTACCTAAAGAGGCTGGCTGTTCAAACAGGGCAGATCAGGTGGAGGAAATAGTAATCCGGGTGGGCCCTGAGGCTTTGGCAGAAGCTTTGGATCAGTTTCATCAAGTCGACAAGGAATTTCATTCCGATAAAAGCATGACGATGCGAATTCCTGTGTATAAGCCATTAGAAGCACGTTGGCTTTGGTCCATTCTGCTGAGTTTCGGCAGCGGGGCCGAAGTCCTCGAACCCCCTGCATTGCGAGGAATTTTAAAAGAGCAGCTTCAAAACACACTCAAACTTTATGAAGAAGTATGACAGTCTGATGTCATACTTCTTCTTTTATATTAACTACAGTAACAAAAAAAATCCATGACAATTCAAAAGGAGATTGTACGAATGACAAATTATCCAGTAGAAATGTTTAAATACCACACATGGGCAAACCAAACTATCCTGGGGAGAATCAAGGAACTCCCGGCTTCTGTTCTAAGTCAAGAAGTGAACAGCTCATTTCCCACCCTCGCTCATGCCCTTAGCCATATCTATGCGGTTGATACGATGTGGTATCTTGTTTTAACGGGCACTGCCATGCCTGAGGCTTTTCAACAAAGTATCCCGCTAAATTTGAGCATTCTAGATTCTGTGGATGAATACGTAAATATCTTTGCCCAGCTATCGGAACAATACAAAAAATGGTTACACAACCAATCCGATTTGGAGCAAACCATTCTGCTTGACAATCCATTCGCCGGAATCCGCCAAACACACCTATCAGAAATTGTGTTGCAAGTCGTTAATCACGGGACTTATCATAGAGGTAATGTATCTACTATGTTACGGCAGTTAGGCTATGCTTCCACCATGAATGACTATGCTCTTTTTTGGTATCAGGTACATTCGGAAGCTATTTAAACTCTAATGGGCAATCTGCCCCACTCCATACCTAGAAAGGAAATTGTATTTTAATTATGGAGATTGAAAATCTAATTACAGTAAAGACGAGAGAAGATTTAAGAGTTTGGCTGCAGGAGAATTCTAAGACTGAAAAATCTTGTTGGGTACTCGTTAGTATGACGCCAAACCAAGAAACGTTGCTATATTTGGACGTAGTTGAGGAATGTTTGTGTTTTGGATGGATCGATGGAGTGAAAAAGAAAATTTCGGAAACGGAGCTGGCGCAAAGACTCTCTCCCCGAAGCAAAAAAAGCTCTTGGACTGAATTGAATAAAGAACGGGTCCGCCGCCTCGAAAAGCTGGGATTAATGAGTGCTGAAGGAAAACGGGTACTTCCTGATATGAACCCTGATTCTTTTATAGTAGATAAGATTATAGAGCAACGGCTCAAAGAGGACAGGCAAGTATATGAGAATTTCCAGGCTTTTCCAGACCTTTATAAAAGAGTTCGGATCGACACGATCCAAAGCAATAAACATCAGCCAGATTTATTTAAGAGTAAATTAGACAAGTTTATAGCAAACACTAAAGAAAATAAAATGTACGGGCAATGGCATGATAATGGACGTCTGCTGGATTATTAAGCTGCGCTAGATGCATGATCTCCTGCTGAGGCTTTCGGACTCCAATGACGCTATTTACTTATTTATCGCCTTTTCAGCAATCCATCGGACTCCAGTGCAGCTATTCCATAGAAACAAGCTCTTGTGCGGTGATTTTTCTTCCAATAGGTGCTATGCGGTCCGATAATACTCCAAATGGCGGATTTTCCTGCATTTAAGGTCCGCTGAGTCCGATACGCCGAAGAATGATCATTCGCTGGTCTGCTGTTACCGTTATTGTTATTGTTACTGTTACTGCTACTGCTTCTGCTTCTGCTTCTGCTTCTGCTTCTGCTTCTGCTTCTGCTTCTGCTATCGATACCATAATCTCCTGCTGAGGCTTCCGGACTCCAATGACGCTATTTACTAATTTATCGCCTTTTCAGCAACTTATCGGACTCCAGCGCAGCTATTCCTTAGAAACAGGCTCTTATACGGTGATTTTTCTTCCAATAGGAGCTATGCGGTCCGATAATACTCCAATATGCGGATTTTCCTGCATATAAGGTCCGCTGGGTCCGATACCGCCGAAGTATGATCATTCGCTGGTCTGCTGGGTCCGATACCGCCGAAGTATGATCATTCGCTGGTCTACTACCACTACTACTTCTGATACTGCTACTGCTACCATGATCTCCTGCCGAAGCTTCCGGACTCCAATGACGCTATTTACTAATTTTTCTCCTTTTCAGTAACTCATCGGACTCCAGCGCAGCTATTCCTTAGAAACAGGCTCTTATACGGTGATTTTTCCGCCAATAGGAGCTATGCGGTCCGATAATACTCCAAATGGCGGATTTTCCTGCATTTAAGGTCTGCTGAGTCCGATACCGCCGAAGCATAGTCTTTCGCTGTCTGATGCTACCGTATCCTAATCATCTGCGGATCAAACACCATTGACTCATGATCATCTGTTATTCCGAAAGTGTTAAGTACGCGTGAATGGGATTGGTTCAGACGTTCAGACGAAGTTTAGAGTTGAGAGCAGAGGTTTGGTTTAAGTTCAAAAAAGGAGGTGTCCTAGCCATTTTCATGGCTTTTGGACACCTCCTTTTTTTGATTACAGCCCTTCAGCCAGAATCCGTTTCAGGAACATCCCTGTGTAGGATTCCCGCACTTCAGCAACCTGCTCCGGTGTACCTTCAGCTACAAGCTTACCGCCCACAACGCCACCTTCAGGGCCGATGTCAATCACCCAATCGGACTCCCGAATCAGCTCTAAGCTGTGCTCCACAACTACGACAGTATTTCCCGTATCAACCAATTTGCTCAACAAGGTATGGAGCTGCTTGATGTCTGACGGATGAAGGCCTGTTGTTGGTTCATCGAGCAGATAGAGCGTATGGTTTTTGGAAGGTTTGCTCAGCTCTTTAGCCAGTCTTATCCGTTGCCCTTCACCACCCGATAAGGTTTTGACAGATTGTCCCCATTTAAGGTAACCGAGACCCACCTCACACAATGTCTCGATAATCCCCGCCATTTTGGCTTCTGACTTAAGAATCGGCAAGCTTTCCTGCACGGACATGTCCAGCAGATCCGAGATGGAGTACCCATCATATTTCACCTGGAGAACCTCATCCGTAAATCTTCTCCCTTTACATGCGTGGCATTTAACCTCCAGATCGGGTAAGAAATTCATGTCCACAGTCAGCACCCCAAGGCCCTGACAGGTTTCGCAGCGTCCACCCGGTGTGTTAAAGGAAAAATGCTTGGAGGTCAGTTTTCTTTTTTTCGCCTCCGGCAAAGCAGCAAACAATTGGCGCAGATGTGTGAATACATCTGTATACGTCGCTACATTAGAACGCAGCATTCTACCCATGGGCGATTGGTCAAAGATCACTATATTTCCAACCTGATCTAAGCCCGCAATCTCCGCACAGCCTATTTGCTCATGACCTTTCGCACTGCCTTGCGCAAGAATATCAAAGACCAGCGTCGACTTGCCTGAACCCGAAACCCCAGTTACAGAGACCAGACAACCTAGAGGTAAAGATACTTCCGGGATATCAATATTCCGGTACTGTGCCTGTCGGATGGTGATCTGTTTTCCTTCCCCTTTCCGGCGAACGTATGCAGCAGTCTTATGACGCTCTTCTCTAAGATAGGCTCCCGTAACGGAAGTCTCGCTTGCCATCAAGTCCTCAATACTGCCCTCGCCAACAACTTGCCCGCCGTCCAGACCAGCACCCGGACCCATATCAATAATATGATCGGCAGCGCGCATCATCTCAATATCATGCTCGATAACGAGCACCGTATTACCCAAATCGCGCAGCTCCTGAAGCACACGAATGAGGCCAACAGTATCCCGCGGATGAAGCCCGGTCGTCGGTTCATCTAGAATGTATAATACTCCAGTCAGACCTGACCCCAGCAATGAGGCAAGGCGCAACCGTTGTGCCTCTCCACCAGAGAGGGAAACCGTCTGACGGTTCATGGAAAGATAACCAAGACCAACATCGATAATCCGTTTTAGTCGGGTAGGCATATCGTGAAGGATGGGTTCAAGCAGATGAAGTCCCTCGGCGGGAAAAGCCGCCTCCAAGCCTTTCGTCCACTCGTAAACATCGCTTAATGACCAATCCGATACCTCCGTAATCGATGCGTCAGCTACCCGAACGAGACGAACTTCTTTTTTTAGGCGAGCGCCAAGACATTCCGGACATTGCTGTTCATGAAAAAATCCGCCGTCTTTTTCCTGTGTACCAGCTTCTCCTTCCTTCTCCTTGTATCGCCGCCACAAACCAGGAATGACGCCTTCAAATTTGGTGCCTTGAATCGGCTTAACATTGGGAAAATGGCGCTTAAACGCCTCACTTTCCACTCCGTAATATAACAAGTCGCGCTGAATTTCGCTGTAATTTTTTAAGGGCTGATCCGGGTCAAACTCAAAGCCAAAATGCTTGCCAGCAGCCACTAATATACGCATCTGTATATCACGATGAACACCATTCAGCGAGGCCACCCCACCCTCACGCATACTAAGCTCTGGATTAAACACGGCCGCTTCATTTATAGTTGCCACAGATCCAACACCGCCGCAGGCTTCACAAGCTCCCTCCGGTTTATTAAAAGAAAAGTGTGACATGCCCAGCTTTTCAAGCTCAGCTCCGCAATGCGGACAACCCATCGTTTGACCATCCATTTCCTCGTCTTCCTCGATCAGCAATCCCCTCGCTTCAAAAGAAGGTGGAATGCTGCCACTACAGGAAGGGCAAACCCGCTCGCCTAATCTGGAAAAGATAAACCGGACAAACGTATAGATGTCGGTGACTGTCCCAACTGTCGAGCGGGGATTACGATTGGTGACATGTTGTCCAACACTAATGGACGGAGACAGTCCAATAATAGACTCCACCTTTGGTTTGCTGATCGTATCTGACGTCATGCCCATGGAATCCAAATACTGTCTTTGGCATTCCCGCTGAAGTGTATCCATAGCTAACGTCGATTTCCCTGATCCCGAAGGTCCTGTCAGGACAACTAGCTTATACTTAGGAATCGTGAGCGAGACATTTTTCAGATTATTCTCTCTTGCACCTTTAATAACAATAGTCTCTTTCACATCTATTCCCCTCTCAATTCAACCCACTGGTTCGTAGTTATATCTTCTATCCATATGGTTCCCCAAAGTTGTTGTATTGCAATTATTTTGCAAAACATTTCTAATTTCGATAGAATGTATTTGATAAATCACAAAATTTTCGAATAACTTTATAATCTAATATCTTGACTATCAAGATATAATTATTTTAAAAGGAGCGTTATCTTTTGTCAAGCCACGAACAACCTACACCAGAGCAGGAACAATTCACCTTGCTTATGCGCAGTTTGGGAAACCGAACGGTATTGTACCAACAAAATGTAGCCGCCTCACTTGGGTTATACAATAATGATTTCTTATCTATAGATATTCTACGGGAGAAAGGTCCGATTACTGCGGGAGAACTGTCCAAATTAACGGGTCTGACCACAGGCAGTGTTACCGCATTAATAGACCGGCTCGAAAAAAACGGCTATGTTTGCAGACAAAATGACCCGAATGACCGCCGTAAAGTGATTATTGTGCCATTATATGAGAATAAAGATGATGTCATAGATACGTATCAACCGCTCCATACCGCCATGGTTAAGCTCGCAGCTTCTTATACGGATAAAGAGCTCGCCCTTATTTCGCAGTTTTTAGGCAAAGCAAGTGCGGTTCTGGAAGAGCAGATTGATCATCTTGGATCCACTGCGCGCGGCAAATCTTCTTCCTAAGATACGTATTTATACAAAAAAGGACGATATCCACAAGTCATACGACTCTCTGGATACCGTCCTTTTTCATTTATTTTCTAATACCAATTGTTACAATTTCGCATGGACCGATCTGTAAGTCAAAGCTACCTTTCTCATCACTAGTAACTGGGTGGCTCTCCTCTTCTAGGATCGTCGTTTTATAGAAATACTGCTGCGGAATAAACGAATGGAAGGCCAGGTTGGTGTTCTGCTGACTCATGTTGTACCAACGCAGCAGTATATCTCCAGTCTGCTCGTTCATTTTTAGTGAAGAAAATGCGAGTTCCTTACTCTCCCAATCGAATGGAGTATACACCGGCGCAACCACACCTGCATGTACATCTGTCTGGCATACAATCCACGGAACCTGGAATTGGTAAGCTTTAGCATAAGCACCAGAAGTTATACCCTCACCTGTGTGCGGGATTAGCTCCATACGAACAACGTGCTCTCCAAGACACTGCGCTTCTGGAGTAGGGAATAGCCCCCAGTCACCAAGTTCGCCAACAGAACGTAACAGTGTAATCGCAATAGTGTTACGTCCATCTCGCAGCACTTCATATTCATTTAATCCAAAATTAGCGGCGGTTAGACCCGCTTCCCCATCACTAACATCAACAAAGGCTTGCTGATGTTGCGTGTTACTCGGATTCTTCCATTCTGTAGCTGGTTCAATATTCCGCTCAGCGACCTCGAACATCGAATCTACACGATGCGTAGCAGCGTTCAAATCTGTCGGAAACAGTATACGAATCCGGTGATCTTTGGCCTGGTTATCTATTGTCGTTTCGATATGCAATCCCTTTCCGCCCCGCTCCAAGGTGACTACAGTACGAAGTTTTAAAATGACTGTGTCACTACTGCGCTGAGCTTTGCGCTCCGGATAGTAAACCAATGCACGCTGCTCCTCATCCAGCTTATCATCTGCCGAGGCTGGAATCTCCCAGTTATGGTTAATTTCTATAGCGGCGCGAAACGATGTATTTTCCAGCACACAAATATTAGCCTTTAGTCCTTTAGTCGTCAGAGCTTGTTCGGCCTCTGGCTGTTTGTACATATATTCATTGCCGATATCCCCGGTGTTTTCATATACGCCAAGATCTTGATAGGTCACGCCACTAGTTTTGTCACTTAGCATAAACGAACCATCATCATTAATAACTACCTTGATAACGTCATTTTCCAGCACCCGATCTCCTTGTAGCAAAGATTCAGCGGCTATTGGCAGTTCTGCATCTGCCCGGCGAACCCAAGCATATGAACGAAGACCCAGCGCAGGAACTTCTACGGCTTCAAAGGTAAGTCTTACCCGGCGGCACATATACGGCTGACGGAACTTGTCATCTGGCAAATCATAACCAAACTGAAGACCTAAGTCCTCCAGCTGGCAGGCAATATCATTCCCTTGATTGTCTACTAACACACGATCGTGCAAGTCAATTCCGGTCATACGGCTAGCCGTTTCTTCCAGAGAGAACCCTTCTCGCAAATATAGACGCGCCACATCAAGTTCTACGCTCACAGTACCCGTGCGACTCCAACCCGTCATATTCATCGCAACTAGTGGAAGCACGTCTTCACCATATGCTGTAAACCCGGTCGTATCCACAGCTTCTGCAATCACTCGTTTACTACCCTCAACAATGGTCTCTGCCACATGACGGCTTTTGTCAAAACGGGTGACCATCTCACGGTGTACCTCATCCACGCTGCATCCACAAATACTATCATGCGGATGATTCTGCATTAATGTCTTCCATGCATAGTTGAACAGATGATGGGGGTACTCTTTGCCCAGTAAATGTGCGAACGAAGCAAGTGGCTCGGCCAACTTTTCAAGCAAGATTTGCCCTTCCTGATTCATCTGTTTCAAATAGACACGCGCAGACGCGGTATTCACTAACGTACCCCATCCATCGGTATGCTGGCTCCGCAGTTCTCCCTTTACAGTCGACAAGCTGCTGCGATCCATTACACCCTCTACGGCCTTAAGGTAATCAGGAAAGTTCGAATGAATGAACTCCATATCTGGATACAACCGCTTCGCAGTTTCGACAGCCTCTGGCAAATCCAGTTGAGCCGGCTGATGATCGCAACCATTCATGAACAGCAGCTCACCTGTAGAGGCAAACTTCCGCGCATCTGCCAGCTTTTTCTCCCAGAACACTTTGGCTTCTGCTTCATTTACAGGCACTTCGTTTCCGTTAGAATACCAATTGGCAAATAGGATGCCGAGCACTTTGGATCCATCAGGACCTTCCCAAATCAGCTCCGAGAATGAGGATTCGTAACCTCCATCTGACACCGTATTATTGAATCCAGTGGGCTTCACACCTCTTCCAAAAAAGGCATTATTGATGCCGGATTGCAGCATTAATTGTGGAGTCTGGCCGACTAGACCAAAGGTGTCCGGAAAATAACCGATTTTGGAGGGTTCCCCGTAACGCTTCGAATCCTGATGGCCAATCTGCATATTACGAACATTGGCCTCCCCACTAGTAAGGAACGCATCCTGCAGAATATACCAAGGTCCTATTAGAAGGCGACCTTCCGTAATATATTTCTGCAGCCGCTCTTGATTTTCGGGACGAACCTGAAGATAATCTTCCAGAATTATCGTCTGTCCATCCAGATAGAAACTCTTAAATTCGTTATCCTCATCCAACCGGTTCAGTAATTCATCAACCAGTTTCACTAAGCGTACATGATGCTTCTCATAGGGAAGATACCATTCCCGGTCCCAGTGTGTATGAGAAATGATGTGGGCTGTCTGAGGTTTAATTGATTGTTTTGAACTTTCCAAAGTGAAGACCTCCTTATATGCAATGCGTTCTATCTACCAAGATGCTTAATGTAGAAGATGTGGATAATTCACATGGATCTCGACTTCCTGCGGGCGATAAACACCAAGCAAATCTCCTTTACTATCCGTGGCAAAAAGAACAGAACGTTCCTGTTCCAACACGAACGAATAGGTTCGGCCAGTGGCTGAATCCTTCACCTCGATCTTTGCATCTTGGGCATATTCCGACACGAAGGTAAAAAGTGCACCCGTAGCAAAGCTCAGCTTCCGTCCGTAGATACCCGCTAAGTCCCCACCACTAATCCATTCAAAATCACGTTCCACAAAAGCAGCATTAACCGCGTAGCGGTAAAGTGCAGCCGTAGTATCCCTTCGCTCACTTAATTCAACGGGCAGTGGACTCCATAGGAGTCGACCCTTGCCAAGCGGAAGGTTCACGACAGTGTCTATAGTAGAACTCCCACCATTTTTTTGAATGATCGTTTCCTTCGTCACCTCAGCTATCCGGCGGTGGGCAAAAGAGACAGGCAGTACTTGACCTTGAAGCATAAGCACTTCTTCGCGGCGCACATTACGCAATTCACGTTTGCCAAGAATATCATTCAACCGATCCGAAGAACGCCAGTAGGCATCAATGCTTAACGGTCCAGTGGCAAGCAATACCGCTCCTGTCTCTTCAACGATATGTAACAACCGTTCCATCGCTGCATCAGCGAAGTTATGCGCGCTTGGCAGTATAATCAGTTTCGCAGGGTTCTTCTCCAAATCATCTAGGTGGTATTCAGAAGCCCCCCGAAAAGACGTCTTGAGCTCATAAGACAGAATGCGGGTAAGCTCTGTTGTAGACGCAAAAGCCAACTTCCGATTTGAGAAATCATTCGAATAAGGGAACACCACCGCAATTTCTTCCAATTTCCGATCACCAAATATATCACGGATACCTTCTATAAACTTCCCGAAATCATAAGATACGTCTGCCTCAGGCTTCTCGGTTCCATCCGCTCTCAGTGCTCCGATATGGGACTCATTCGCATTATCCATATAGAAATTCGTATTCCAGATCCAGTGAATAGCCCCCGCACCAGCCGTTCCAAAAGCGTAAGCATACTTCCGTTCCAGCAAATTCCGCAGCTCTTGTTCTGAACGTTTGGCTCGGCCATCTGGAGTTTCTACATACATGACGCCAGTCTCCTGAATTAGGTTTGGCTTATTAGGCGTCTTGGCAAAGATGCCATCCCACACCAGATAATCATTAAACCACCAGGAATGAACAGTGGTGTAATCCACCGCCTCCTCGTAGAAGAATGGCGAAGGTCGCTGCGCTCCTAGTCCCTCATCCTGGCCAACCGTAACCATCTGAGCTGGACATTGCTCCTTAATGGTGTCGTATAATTGCTTCACCCAACGGTTATGCATCTCCATAGAGAACAGACAATAATCCAACCAGCGTGTTCCCCTCTTGGCACTGTGCATATCTTGTACATCGAAGTTAATCTCTTTTGCTTCAGGCAGCCCTGCCGATACAAAGTCCGGAAGCTGTGAAGGTGTCATATTCCAGCGTTCCTGCAGCACGTCGATTACACCATGTCTTTCTTGTAGCCATTCCATAAAGGCTTGTCGCTCAAAACGATCATGGCATGAACTCGGGCCGTCCGAAAAAATACGTGCCGGATCAAACATCGACGGTTCATTAATAAGATCCCAATCTACATTCGAAGAATCTTTATGACGAGATACAATAGACCGAATGAACCGCTTCTGAGCTTCCACACTTTGTGGGTCCAGATAAGGATTTACCCCTCCCCACGTTTCCGGTGTGAAGGAGAAGAACGTGAAAGTCACTTGAAGATCATGCTTCTTCGCCGTCATGATGAAGGCGTCAATCGCCCGCAATACTTCTTCCGAGACATGTCCATCGTCTTGCATCACATTCCGATAAGCTGTCCAGATCCCTGTGCGGATCCAGTTAATCCCGGCCTTCCGCATCTGGCCCATATCACGATCCCAAACTCCGGCGTTCGGCAGAAATAGAAATTTACGCGCCACATCACTCGCCATATAAGTCATGCCGACCACTGGTAGCGGACGCCCATCTTTTATAAAATAATCTCTGCCGCTCGTTACCGGATGGCCTGCTGCCAGCAGCTCAGGAGCATGACCCCAGAACCCTTGGCGCAGAATGCGAACCTCACCATCACTGGCTTCTGCTTCACAGAGAATCTGGTAGAGGCCCCTACTTATCTCCAAAGGAACAGGCAGACGCACCATGTTTAGTTCAGCATTCGCCTTCATTTCCAAACTCTGAGACCACTTCAAAGAGGTATCTGATTCATGCTCTACATGAATTGTGAAATTCCATGTATCTTCATTTCGCATAGAAGGTCTCACTCGTTCAAGCTGCTGAATCTGAAGGGTTAGGGAAGCTCGTTCTCCTGATTCATAAGACGCGTAATTGGGCTTAACCCACATTTCCGTAACACCCTTGCTGCAGAAACGAGACCAATTGGAGATCGCGGAAGGACCTTTTTGCTCCCAAAAAGAAGCTGCTGCAGGTGTATTTACGAACAGCCAACGTGAACCTGCATATAAACCAATCGTATTCTCCCAAAGAACCACTGGGGCAGAAATTTCCCGACCCTCGAGTGTAATTCCTTTTAATAGCGGGTAAATCCGTGTGCTCATCGGACCTGCCGAGCCCATTTGATGTGGTAAATCACTCGTCTTTGTCGTATGTGGCACGAGGTTCCATGTGTCTGCACTCGTTAGAAAAAGAGTTTCTTGACCCTTAAGCAGAGGAATGACATCCGAGGCAAGCAATGAATGGTTGCGTGAGCATTCAACACGAAGTGCCTCATGAATATACAACTCCTGATGATAGGAAGTCTGCTCCGCTTCCACATGCCATCGGCCATTTTCCCAACGAACAGGTTGTTTGAAGGGTGCGCCTCCAATGCTAATCAGCCCTCCACCTCTTTGCAGGTATTCAAGAATGGCCATCCAAGCCGCTTTCGGGAAATAAGGGGCATGCAGATTGATGAAACAGCCGCCTTCCGTTTCGCATAGCGTTTGTGCAAGCTGATTCTCACTTACAATAGATCCGAACTCACTCATGGATGTAATCGCATCGCTAGGAATGGGACTGGAAATTGGAAAATCAGAATCATAAAATATGATGACAGGTCTGCTCAGGCTGCTCATAGTAGTCCTTCCTTCATCGTTTTATAGACAAGTTGGGAGAACAGACTATTGGACCAGGCGAACCATTTTCTAGTGAACGTATTCGGATCATCAACATGGAATCCCTCATGCATAAAGCCAGTATCCGCATCTGTAGCTTCTAACATCGTAAGCATCTCCAGCTTTTCTTCCTTAGTTGAAGCCGTCAAACCTTGCATGGATAATGCCATATGCCAGATGTAGTCTTTAGGAGTATGCGGACTGCCGATTCCCTTCGCTGCGGTTCCTTCAAAATAAAAAGGATTCTCCTTGCTCAGAGCAAATCGTCTCGTATTCTGATAAATTCCATCCTCTGCGGTAACATAGCCGAGATAAGGAATCGACAGGAGTCCTGGTGTTCCCGCATCATCCATCAAGCAGTAGTTGCCATAACCATCGGTCTCGTAGGCGTAGATTGGACCGAATTTCGGATGACGATAAATACCGTACAATTGAATTCCGTGATCAATCTCAGCTTCTAATGCTTTAAGCTGTTCCAGAAATTCAAGATCACGGAATACCCATTCAGCGAATTCCTGCATATGACGTAATGCAACAACAGCGAACATATTCCCCGGAATGTTGTAATGGAAGTCGCAAGCATCATCGCTCGAGCGGAACCCGGACCAAACCATGCCCGTGTAATTAACAGGCATACCCAGGCCGTTATTACGCAGTGTATCTTCAGGAATCCCATTGTTACGCGTAAAGCGGTATGGAGATAATTCACTATGGTGCTGTTCAGTTTTGAACAGGTTGTATATTTTGACCATGGCTGCCTTAAATCCGGCGTCGAATATATCAGCCTTTCCGGTTTCTTTCCAATAGGCATACGCCAGACGCATGGAAAAACAAAGAGAATCGATCTCGAATTTACGCTCCCACACCCAGGGGGACATTTCTGTAATATCGCTAGTGCTCCAATGCCAATCATTCGCCGTCTCATTAAACGCATTGGCGTACGGATCGATATGAATATACTCGATATGACGTTTAATTAACCCGCTGATAATCCGCTGAAGATCGGGATCGTTTTTAGCAAAGGGCACGTAGTGCATAACCTGCTCTACAGAGTCTCGCAACCAAGAAGCCGGGATATCTCCTGTAATCACAAACGTTGTTCCATCATCCATAAGCTTAGTCGTTGTCTCAAGCGTATTAGGGAAACAGTTCTTAAAGAGCTGCAACAGCTTCGGCCGATGAGCTAACTTCTCCTCTGCTTCGTTCAATACCTCTTGAACCGCTTGAGGAAGCGGCAGCTTCGGCATAGAGATGGTGGGAAGTCGGAATTTTTCCATATTCTCACTACTCCTTCATAATAAATGGGGATAGATAGAGAGACGGGCAGCATAGCTGCCCGTCTCCACTAATCCTATTTGTGTTACCTTTAGTGATTAATCTTAGGCGTGTTACGTTCATTAGCTTATTTCTTTGTCTGGTTCCACTCATCAAGTTGCTTTTGAACTTCTGCAATGACTTTATCCAATCCAGCTTCTTTAAATTTCTTCGCTGCTTTTGGCAGATATGTTTTAGGATCAACAGAACCTGTGTACAGCGCTGGCATAAATTCTTTAGTTACGTTGTTGATGGCCGCTACTTCTGTTTTCACAGGTGTAGGATCAAATGCAAACCCGAAGGTAGGGGCTTCTTTTGAAGAATCATTAAACTTCTTGAAAGCATCCCATTTATCAGCAGGGTCATCAGCATGCAGATAAGTCAATAACATATTCCCAAGCGTGAAGCCTGGCATTGCATAGCTATCTTGCATAGCTGGCAGATCTTCAATGACATTGTCGGAGATTTTCTTATAATGAGTGCCTTCAATACCATAGTTGAGCAAATTGCGTAAGTACTTATCTGTATTCAAAAGATTCAAGAACATCATCGCGCGTTCAGGATCACCTGAGGTTACGGAAATCGCGTGCATCGAACCTGCGGCGGACTGTGTATATACATAAGGCTCATGCATAGGCGAAGTTACAATTTCATAACCTGCTGAACGAGACCAACCTTTTTCTGCATAAGGTTGTGTAATTTCGCGATCGGCGAACCATTTACCGGTCTTAATGTTATCAATTCCTTCAAGTGTCGCAACGTCTGGGCGTAAGTAACCTGCTGTGTAAAGTCTACGCATCGTATCTAACGATGTTGCAAGTTCAGGTGTCTCCAGAATATTAACAACCTTGCCATCTGTGGAATCCATATAGACCCCGATAGGTAGCTCATCACCTAGTACATAGTCAAATGGCATAAATGGTTTAAAGCCTTTAGGAACAGCTAGCGGTGTAATATCAGCCGGCTCGTTCTCTTTAATCGTTTTAAGCAGTGGCTCTAGATCATCCAATGTACGGATATTGGAAATGTCCATGTTGTATTTATCAACATATTTCTTATTGAAGCGCCATACCCATTGCTGTCCAAGCTCCTTATTTACAGGAACACCATAGATCTCCCCTTTAATCTTAGTTCCTTCTAAGAAACGAGGGTCCAAAACTTCTTTCGTTTCCTTACCATACTTATCCAGCAGATCATTCAGACCCAAGAACGTACCATTAGCAGCGTTACGGCGGAAGTCATTTGTCCAAGAAGAGGTAAAGGCAATATCATAAGGCTCACCAGAAGCGGTGATGACTTGCATCTTCTTATCGTAATCGCCCCAATCGAACATCGTAATGTTCAACGTCGCATTAATTTTTTCTTGGGTATATTTATTAACTTCTTTTAAGACAAGATCCAAATCCTTTTGAGGTCCACCAATTAAATACATCTTCAACTCATATGGCTTTAATTCTGATGTGTTCCCTGCTGAATCCCCTGCTGCCGCTGAATTGTTTGTTTCTTTAGCAGCATTTGTATTATTATTCGAACCACATCCAGCTAGAAGGCCAGAAAAAAGCATTGTCCCTGCAAGAGCGAGTGTTAAGCCTTTTTTCATTTTCATTTCTATTTTCCCCCTTTAGATTAATGAACGCTTTATTTATATCGATTCCTGTCCTAGCGATTCGAATAAATACATCTTAGTAGTGTTACTCCTTTAAAGAGCCCACGGTTAAACCTTGTACAAAATACTTTTGGAAGAACGGATACGCTAGTGCTATAGGCAAGGTCGCCAGTACAACCATCGCCATACGAACGGTTTCTGTTGGCAAGGTAGCAGCAATCTCAAAGCTTGATCCCATCTGCATACTGTTCTGAATGACAAACTCCATATTATTCTGAATCCGCATCAGCATCGCTTGGAGTGGTACAAGACTCGCATCATCTATATACAGCAGGGCATTAAACCAATCATTCCAATAGCCCAGCGTACAGAACAATCCAATCGTTGCAATCCCCGGTAAAGAGATGGGAAGTACAATTTGCAGGAAGGTCCGAAACTCACCAGACCCATCAATTTTGGCAGCCTCAACGAGTGCATCAGGTACACTAGTCTGGAAGAAGGTCCGCATTACTAGAATAAAGAATGCATTCATCGCGATTGGCAATATCAAAGCCCATATCGTGTTGTACAGATGTAAAAACTGCGTAGCCACGATATAGTTAGGAACCATTCCGCCTGAGAATAACATCGTAAAGAAGGCGAAGAAGCTGAAATAATTACGATAGCGAAATGATCTTCGAGAGAGTACATACGCATAAGTTGTTATTAGAAATAAACTAATGAGTGTACCTAGTACAGTAACCATCAAAGTAACTCCAAAGGAACGAAGTAGTTGATCACCTGTGTTAAAAACAAACTGATAAGCTGCTAAACTATATTTTTCGGGTAACAAGCTAAATCCATTTAAAGCAAGTACTTTTTCATCTGTAAAAGAAATCGCTATCACAAACAAGAACGGAAACACACAAGTAAAAGCGAAGATGCCAATTATAATATTGAGTGCCACATTCCATAAAGGAGTAATGGCGTTGTTGTCGATTTCTTTTGGTTTACGTTTGAATACTGCCATAACGTCACTAACTCCTTTCTAGAATATCGCATTCTCTTTGCTGATCTTTTTCACAATAGAATTCGTTACAAGCACCATGATAAATCCAACAATCGATTGATATAGACCCGCCGCTGTACTCATTCCTAGATTACCTGTCGTACTCATGCTTCGATAAATATAAGTATCGATAACATTCGTTACGGAGTATAGAACACCTGAATCCCGAGGGATTTGATAGAATAAACCGAAGTCTGATCTAAAAATACCACCAATCGCTAAAATCGTTAGCGTTACCATTAAAGGTTTAAGCAAAGGAAGTGTAATAAACTTAATCTGCTGCCATTTGCTGGCCCCATCAATCATAGCCGCTTCATAATAGGACTTGTCGATACCCGCTATAGCCGCTAAGTAAACAACACTTGAGTAACCAATTGATTTCCAAATCCCCATGAAAATTAGGATATATGGCCAAAAGCGAGTATCCCCATACCAGGAAATAGGATCGCCGCCGAAGTAAACAACCACTTGATTCAATATTCCTTTATCTACACTCAGAAAGCTGAAGGTAAAGAAACTAATAATGACCCAAGAAAGGAAGTACGGCATAAACATCGCCGTTTGATAAACTTTAGCCATCCGTTTGTTCACAAGTTCATTCAAGGTGATCGCAATGCCCACCGCAAGAACTAAACCGAGAGAGATCAACGCCAAGTTATAAAGAATCGTATTTCTTGTAATGATATAGGCGTCCTCCGTCGAGAACAAAAAGTTGAAATTTTCAAGGCCAACCCACTTACTATTTAAAACGCTTGCAAAGAATCCATCCCGATGAATCTTGAAATCCTTGAATGCAATTACTGTTCCAAACATCGGTAAGTAGCAAAAGATCAGGAACCATAATGTCCCTGGTAATACCATAAACCAGAGTACTTTATCCTTAATTAAACTTTTGAAAAATGCAGGCATTATTCCACATCCCCCTTCTCTCTATCCCCAAACAACCCCTATATATCCCTTAGATCTTTTTCCCTCGCCCCTTTAACTACCCTTAATTCTGCGCTATAAAAGCGGTTTCATAAAGTTGAAAAACTCCAGAATCAGATGTAAAAATTAAAGATCCACAGCAGAAAGGACATTTAAAAAGTCTATTTCCTCTTAAATTTGAGCAAAAAAAAAGGAAACATTCTCGTTATCAACGTCCATGAAACCCGTACTTGAACGCGATACCCAGGAACATTTCCTTTATTTTAGGATTTTGCTTTTTTGTACATATTCCGAAGCTCTGTTGGCGATACACCTACTGATTTTTTGAACTGGCGATAGAAATATGCTGGATCCGGATATCCTACTTCAGCTGCAATTTCGTTGGTTAGTAACGTAGTTTGAAGCAGCAATTGTCTTGCCTTTTCAATTCGAAATTGATTAACATAATCAGAGAAACTACGGCCCATTTCCTTCTGAAATAGCTGCCCCAAATAATTGGGATGCATTTCCATACGCTGACTGAGCGTTTTCAGGGATAGCTCTTCTCTATAGTGTTTGCTTACTTGATCAACCATATATCTCATATTTGGACTGAGCTCATCATTTACTAATGATAATTGGTCCAGCGTTTCTTTCACACTTTCCTGCACATGGTGCACCAATTGCTCAATAGTATGTATGCGCAGCAATGGATTAAACACGGCACTAAAATTAGAGTTTTTCTCCATTTTCTTAGCAATCAACATTAACTCAATCGCTACGTTGTAATTATCAATGCGGGTAATCATGCCACAGCCAAACAGCTTTTCGAACGTTTCTGCGATAAACTGGTTCGTAGCCTCCCGGTCCCCAGATAATAATAATTTGGTGAATTCCTCATAATCAATTTCGAGCTTCTCATCGTGCAGAACCATCTTTGATAGTTGTTCCACATCTATAATCGGGTAACCCGGTAGCATAAGATGATCAACATATAAACTCTTCGCCTTTTTATAACTTTTGGGGACTTCCTGAAAAGCATGCTCCTTACTCCCTATCGTTATCCAGACAGACTTCTCCAACTCATGCATAATCTCATATTGTACTTGCTCCAGTACACAATAAAGCTCTTCTTTGTTCTCAGCTTCAGCCCGCTCAGCAATAATAAGAACAAGATCACCTTCCATATCTTTAAATACAATAACGGTTCCAAGTTGCTCTAATGACTTCACAGCGATACGATAACATTCATCCATAAGCTGATTCCTATGGAGTTTATCTTGGCCCTCATCGTCATCCTGTTCAGTGATAAGCCGAATCGCAGCCACCGTAAAAAATGAACAATCCAATGAGATATTTAAGACTTTTGAACGGTGCTGTAGCTCTTGCCGGCCTATATTGCCAGTTACCCAGCGGTTTAGAATATTGTTGCGCAGAACTTGCCAATCCTCTTTAGCATGAAATTGTTCAACATCCTCTTGATTCAGCACTTCAACAATTTGTTCAATGGTTGATTCCAACTCATTTATATTAATGGGTTTGAGAATATAATTTTCAATGCCTAGACTCATTCCAGCTTTTAAATACTCAAATTGCTCATAGCCACTCAAGATAATAAATCTCATTTTTGAATCAAAAACCTTTATTTGTTGAATCAGTTCAAGTCCCGTAAGTTTGGGCATCGTAATGTCAGTAATTAATATGTCGATCCCTTCGTTATGATTGCGCAGAAATTCTAAAGCTTCTTCCCCATTAGTCGCTTGTCCCGCGATTCTCAATCCATATTTCTCCCATTCAATCACTGAACGTAATCCTTCAAGAATAAGAGGTTCATCATCCACGATAAGTATATTGTGCATTATTAGTACTCTCCCTTACGACTGGTATATTCATGATGACTATTGTTCCTTTATTTACTTCACTGGCGATCGTCAATCCATATTCAGTCCCGTAATAAAGTTTAATTCGTTCATTCACATTACATAGGCCTACCGAAGAAGGCGGTTCATCCATTCTCATACTGACTTGAAGCATTTGCTGTAGCTCTGTTAGCTTGCTGGGAGTAATTCCATTTCCGTTATCACTTATAGCAATTTGAATTTCCCCGCCAGATTCAGTAACTTCAATACGGATGAGATTGCCAAAACGGTCAGGTCTAAATCCGTGAACAATATAATTTTCAATGACCGGTTGAATGAGCAATTTAACGATAGAACAATTCATGGCAACTGGACTTATTTGTGATATGATTTGGAGCCTATCTTTATGTCTAATCTGAAATAGCTCCAGATACAAATTGCAGTATTCAATCTCATCAGATATTGTAACGACCATGCTTTTCTTAATCATCGTTCGAAATAATGTCGATAAAATGTAAATCATCTGACCTACATCCTTCGCTCCTTGCGTAATTGCCCGCATCCTAATCGCCTCTAGTGTGTTATATAAAAAATGTGGATTAATCTGCGATTGAAGTGCTACTAGCTCTGCATTTTTCTGCGTAAGCTCCGAAATGTACACTTTATTAATATAGAGTTCTAATCTTTCACACATATAGTTAAAGTTGTTGGCAATTAGCTGCAATTCATCTTCTCGATTTAGGTGAATACGTGTGCTTAAATCGCCTTCCTGTAAGCGCTTCATAGATTTGATAATGATCTTCACTTTTTTAGAAAAACGTAAAATAATACCGTATGTAAAAGACATTGCAGTAATAATAAGCGCTGTGGTAATCCCGATAATCCAAGTTCGAACCGTTTTCATTTCGTTGTTGACCTGTGACTTCTGAATGATCCCTGCCATAATAAGACCTGAGCTATTCGTTGTATTTAAGTTAACCTTGGAGATCCCATCCAGTGTTGTCCAGCCATCGGCATGAAGCGCATCGATATGTGGATATCGCTGTCCCATATACCTTCCCAATGAATCATATATAACGTCACCGCTTGGGGTTAAGACCAACAATTGACCATTATTTTCTGCAACTTTTGTGCCAAGCCATTTTGAAATAAGTTCTGCGTCAAAATCTACTATGAGCATACCGATCGTTTTCAGTGTAATCGGATCTTTAATTTCCCTAGTCATTGTATATAAATTGTTATTGTCTTCTCTTATTTCCTTAAGCACTAATTTGGTTTCATGCGAGACCCAGCCATTCTTCGGCAAGGATAATTTTTGCTTAGAGCCGTCCATGTCGCTCAAGTAGAATTGCCGGGTATTATTTTTATATAAATAATAAAATTCTTTCTTTGTACTGTATAAAATAACGTCATAAATCCCGTTTTTCTGATTCAAATAGGTTTTGAAATACGTATCGAACGTATGAGGAACGGAGCTCCCTATGTCTGCATATTGATCTAAACGGTATTTAAGATAATCCTCATAATCATGTTGCAAAAAGTAGGACAAATCCTCACTGACAGAGGCATCGCTATAAATTTGCTGGATGGCTACTTGGATGCTTTCGTACTGCTGATTCATATACAAACTTACATAATCCAGCACCTCCCGATTGGCATCTACATGTTGGCGAGTGATCGTCTGTTCATAGTATTTATATACGGTAATGGATGAGGCAATTAACGTAATTATAATGATCGAAGAGTATATAGCTAAAATTTTATTGAACAGTTTTTTCTGCAAATGGTTTTGATAAAATTTCTTTACATTCAACAAAGCCACCTTCTTTCTAAATATCACCTTTAGGATTAGAAGCTTAACATCACACTTCTTTTTCTGCAATGGAAGCGCATGCATTTTTTATTTATAAATTCTAGCGCTCCAACTTTTCTCTTCACCGAGAGTTTACAACTCACACAAAATCGTCTATAGTTGATTTCTACCCCCCAAACAAACCTATAATAACCCAAATAGATCTTAATTTCCTCGTCCCCCATCAACATATTGGAGGGGCTATTACTCATGTTTCTAACCAAACGCAAACTCAACTCCCAACTAAACGAAATTTCCGAATATCGTTACCGGGATCGTATACACATTCCTTTTTTCAACTCAATGATTGACGAACAAGGTGAAATTGCAGCCGAACCACCCGTGGATGGAGAATGGTCTAAGCTACGAGTTGGCGATACCTGGAAAGGCCGCGATTTGTATTTATGGCTAACGACAAATATAGACGTACCCGCTACTTGGGCAGGCCGTAGAGTACTGGGTCGATTTGATTTTGGCGAGACGGGTGCTGGAAATAACTCCGGATTTGAATCCTTATTCTTTTTCAACGGCAAACCCTATCAAGGTGTAGATTCCAATCATACCGAAGTGTTCTTGCCAAATGAAACGGTAGGCACTCAGCTTCCACTGACCTTCCGGTTATGGTCGGGACTCGAAGGTGGCGGCCCTAAAAAGGATCAGACACATGGCATTCGCATGGCTGAAATTTGTTGGCTGGATGAACCAACGGATGATTTCTATTTTACCGCGCTTGCTGTAGTTGAGACGCTGAACGTACTCGATGCCAAAACTCCAGAATACACACAACTTATGAGTACAGTGGACCGCTCCTTTCTTCTGATCGACTGGTCTCGCCCAGGTTCAGACAACTTCTACGCTTCGATCGGGGAAGCCCGCAATTATTTGCGTGATGAAATTAATAAAATGGAGAAGTCCTCACCAGTCACCGTTACCTGTATTGGCCATACCCATATTGATGTGGCTTGGTTGTGGCAATTGAAACACACCCGTGAGAAATGTGCGCGTTCCTTCTCAACCGTACTACGTCTGATGGAAATGTTCCCGGACTATACCTTTTTACAGACTCAGCCGCAACTCTATGAATATATCAAAAATGACTATCCAGAAATCTATGAAAATATTCGGGAACGTGTAGCTGAAGGACGCTGGGAAGCTGGCGGTGGCATGTGGCTTGAGGCAGATTGCAACTTGACCTCAGGGGAGTCTCTAGTCCGTCAACTACTCTATGGAACTCGCTTCTTACGTAATGAATTTGGGGTTGAATGTGACTATTTATGGCTGCCGGACGTATTTGGCTACAGCTGGTCCTTGCCACAAATTCTAAAAAAATCAGGAATTAATACCTTCATGACCACAAAAATTAGCTGGAATCAATATAACCGGATGCCACATGATACCTTTCAATGGCGTGGGATTGATGGCACTGAGGTGTTAACACATTTTATTACAACGCCTGAGCCTTGGTCGGAAGAAGATTCTTGGTTCTACACTTATAATGGCCGGATTATTCCTAAGACTGTAAAAGGAATTTGGGATACTTACCGGGATAAAGAAGTGAATCGCAATCTGTTACTTTCTTACGGATATGGCGATGGTGGCGGGGGTGTGAACCGTGAAATGCTAGAGATGCGCCGTCGGCTAAACGATCTTCCGGGTCTGCCGAAGATTGAAACAGGAACAGCGGGAGACTACTTCCGTACCCTGCAAGAAACTGTTGCAAATACAGATCGTTATGTCCATGTATGGGATGGTGAGCTTTACTTAGAATATCACCGCGGCACCTACACAAGCCAAGCCTACAATAAGCGGATGAACCGTAAGCTTGAACTGCTATACCGTGAGGCGGAATGGCTAAATACACTGCAAAGTGTGATGACAGGTGACTGGTCGAACTATCGTCAGACCGATTTAGACGAGGGCTGGAGAATTATTTTGCGCAACCAATTCCATGATATTATTCCGGGCTCTTCGATTCGTGAAGTATATGAAGACAGTACAATTGAATATGCACAAGCAGAAGCAATAGGTCAGTCTGTCTGGGAGCAATCCAGTAAGGCACTTATGAGCGGAAATGAAGCCGGTAAATACACGATCTGGAACAATGCTGCTTGGGAGCTGACAGAACTCGTAGAAATTACTGTTGAAGCCGGGATGGAAACAGGACATTGGATAAGTTCAGAAGGTAAACAACTACAAGCTCAACGTGAAGGTGACCGCTGGATCGTTGAAGTATCTAACATTCCTTCTCTCGGATACACCACCATTTCCTTCATAGAAGATGTGAATTCCGAGTCTCTAAGCGCTCCATTCAAGCTAAATGAATCAGGAATTTCAACGCCTCACTTCGAAATTGAATGGAACAAACAAGGTCAATTAGTATCTATCTATGATATAAATGAACAAAGACAAGTATTAGCAAACGGAAGTCACGGTAACGTGTTCCAAGTGTTTGAAGATAAACCTCTGGCCCATGAAGCGTGGGACATTGACATCTACTATCAACAAAAAATGCGCGAAGTAATCGACTGCCGTAGTATTGAAGTCATAGAAAAGGGTTCACTGCGATGTGTTGTACAATTCACATGGAGTTATATGGATTCCACGATTAAGCAGCAAATGATCTTACATGCACACCATCGTCGTATCGATTTCGTGACGAAGGTAGACTGGCATGAGCGACAACAGCTAATGAAAGTAGCTTTCCCTGTTGCGATACGAGCTACCGAAGCCACTTATGATATCCAGTTCGGTAATGTTACGCGTCCAACACATTGGAACACTAGCTGGGATTACGCTAGATTCGAGACTGTGGGGCATCAGTGGGCGGATTTATCAGATCGTGGTTATGGCGTTAGCTTGCTGAACGATTGCAAATACGGTTATGACATCAAGGATAATGTGATGCGTCTATCCTTAATCAAATCGGCAACGCACCCTGACCCTGAAGCGGATCAAGGCGAACATACTTTCACCTACTCTATCCTGCCTCATACTGGGGATTGGCTACAGGGTGACACCGTCCGTCAAGCTTGGTCCGTCAACAACCCTCTACGGAGCACCATGGGTCAAGCAGAAGTAGCAACCAAGTCGCTTATTCGCCTTTCTACTCAAACGGTTATGGTTTCTGCGATTAAGAAGTCTGAGGATGGTCAAAAATTAATCGTACGTGTGCACGACTATTCCGGAAGCCGCCAGCAAATTGATATGACTAGCGACTTGAATATTATTTCGTGGCAAGAGTGTAATCTAATGGAGCGTCCTGAAGGGGAAGTCCACACTGAACCTGTCATTACTTTTATACTTGAACCTTACGAACTAAAAACATTTGAAATCGAAGCAGAGAAATTAATAAAGTAATACACAAAAAATAAAGTAACATACAAAAATCGAGGTGTCTCTGTAGCCATGGATCAAAGGCTGCGAGGACACCTCTTTATATATTTTCTCACGATTGTTTCTTATGCCTTTAAGTATACACCTTGTGTAATGAGTGATCTTGACGTATACTCCGAGTAAGGGAGAGATGGATATGAGAAAACTGAGGAAAATCACAATATTCACAGGTATTGGATTATTCAGCCTTGTTTTGATTGCCATGTTTGCAATCAGCGCTTTTGTAATCAAAAGACCGGCGACTACCACCCCCGTAATCGCGGAAGTGAAGCCTTACAAGTGGAATAAAGTCACGCTAGACGAAAATGTCATATCAAGTGATGGATCAGAGTATTTTTTGTGGAATAAAAAGGGTGAAAATAATAACTGGATCATCTTCTTTTCCGGTGGCGGGGCCAGCTGGGATGCCCAAAGTGCAGCACACCCCATCAAGCTTATGAACTTTATTAAAGGTGGAGATACAGGCAACTATTTCCCCAACATCCCCTTCTATATGCTGACATTGCTGAGAGGCATGATGGATACGGATAACCCTGCCAATCCTTTTCATGGCTGGAATGTGGTCTATCTTCCCTATTCAACTGGTGATTTCCATATCGGCAACCGCACGGTTGAATATAAAAAAGATGACGGCAGCCCCTTTACTATGCGTTATAACGGCAGCAATAATGTGCGAAGCAGCCTCGATTGGATATATGCCAACGTGGATAAACCCGGCAAACTACTGATTGCTGGCGAAAGTGCTGGTGGCTTTGGGTCCGCTTTTTGGGCTCCCGAGATCGCCTCTCACTACAAGGACTCCGAGATCTTCCAATATTCGGACAGTTCCTTCTTGAAATCAGACAAGTGGCCAAATGTTGTGAAGCAGGAATGGCAGGCAGACTTCGTGAAGAACTTCGGATATGCCCCTGAAGCGGATATCATCGGGGCAGCTTTTAAAGCAAACGGCCATCTACTTCCTGTGAATGCGATAATATTGCAATCCTACTCGGTATTTGACGAGATTCTGATCCACTTTCAGAACAACATCAACGATTACAAGGGGCCAAGAGATCAAAGCATCATTAATGAGTGGTCACAGGAAATGCGGCAATCTGTTTCTTCTTTGGCAGCCACTTTACCTAATTATTATTACTATCTCACCGACTATGGACTGAACGCAAAGACGGGTACAACTCCGCACACTTTTGCCACCAGAGAGACCTTCTTTCAGGCTGAACAGGATGGTGTGAAGCTTCTGAATTGGTTAGGTGATGCGATCAACCGGCAGAACCCCTATTCAGTGGGCAGCAAATTCCTCATGAATTCGAAGCCAGCTCAGAAATAGTGCTAGAAGCAGCGGAAGAGTTGCAACAAGACAGGAGAGAAAATCAATGAATTTGCGGGAAAAGCAAATGCAAATGACAAGGGAGATCATTAAGGATACAGCGCTTAGCTTATTCTGTGCCCAAGGTATTGAGCGCACGGATATGGCACAGATTGCGGAACAAGCCGGCATCTCCCGGCGTACTTTGTATCATCATTATAAGGACAAAGAAGAATTAGCCGCTCAAATTTATGCCCTTAATCTAGAGCGGATGTTTGGACAGCTGCTGTTTGATTTTGATTTTGAACACCCTGTACAGTCATTGGAGAACATTCTCGATAAATATCTGGCGTTAAGAGATCATCAGGAAGCCCTGATCTACTATGATGCTATTTTTGGAGTTTACTACAGCACGCTTTCCAAAAATCCCGCAGAACTTCCTGACTTTAAGCAGGCTATGGAAGGCTGGTATTCACGGTTAATTCTCCTTGAGACAATTTCAGTCGCTCCGGAGGAAAAAAATAAGTGGCTGGACATTCTGCACAAGTCCACCCACCTGTATTTCATGTATTTACAAAAAGCCGTCATTATTACTCACCAGCGGGGGGGTGTGGTTACGGAGGAAGATCGGGTTATGGACCGGCAATTCAAGGATTTCATTATGTTTGGCGTACGGCAATCCAAGAATCAGACAAACCCTTAATTTCACTTATGGGGCAACCTGACGATAATCGTCGTTCCCGCTCCAACCGCACCGTCCACTTCTATGTTTCCCTGATGCAGGGAGACAATTTTTTTAACGATTGCAAGTCCCAAGCCATTGCCATTATTGTTTCCATTCCGTGATTTGTCTATTTTATAAAATCTTTGGAATACGGCGTTGAACTCTTCCGGAGAAATCCCGATCCCGTTATCACTGATGGTGACCGATACATCTGCTGCACTGTCATCTATACTGATGCGGATGTTCCCGCCTTCCGGTGTGAACTTGATGCTGTTGCTAAGCAAATTCATCCATACTTGCTTCAGCTGGTCTTCATCACCCTTAATTTTGACAGCTTCCGGCAGCTCAAGATCGATAACGAGGCCTTTGGCTGACCATTGTGGCTCACAGGTCACAACGATGGTTCTAATCTGCTCGTCAAGATTAAAGGAACCTGCGTTAAAGGGATGATGTTCAGAATCCAGGGAAGCGAGCTTCAGCAAATTATCACTTAACCTCGACAGACGTTCACTCTCTGCAATGATGATATCAAGATATTCAGAACGTTCCTCTTCCGCGATTAGATCATTGTTCTGCAATGCCCTGGCAAAGCCGGAAATAGACGTAAGCGGTGTCTGAATTTCATGAGAAACGTTGGATACGAAATCCTGCCTCATCTGTTCCAGCTGCTTCAGCTCCCCGGCCATCTCCACATAGCTTTGTGTCAGTTCCCCTATTTCGTCTACTCGGTTTACTTTAAGCTCTACCTCGAAATCACCCTTGCCTAGCCTTCTTGTCGCATTCGTCAAAGCTTTGATCGGCTCCACCAAATATCTGGCGGCAATAAGAATGCATAGACTACCCAGTAAAAGCACGAGTAAAAGCACAAAGAGCAGCATCCGATTGACGATATTTTCGTTCTCGGCAGAATACTGCAAGAACATTGCTTGCCACTCCCCGTTAAACAGAAAGGGCATCCCGATAAAGGTATCCTTATCTTTCGCGGAGGAACGATAGAGTTTTCCTTGCAGCACTTGTTTCACAGCATCGGGAGTGATAGTGACGGCCGGACTATCCTTGAGCCCATAAAAGGTATATTCCCAGGAATGATTATACAGGTGGATAGGGTATGCAGATACCTTAACCATACTATTCAAGAACTCGCCTGTATCCTCAGGCTTGGCGTCATCATAACGGTGAATGATCTCCTTCCCCACTGTGATCATTTCATTCTGTCCCTCGTAACTTATTTGTTTCTGAAAGACATACAAACCAATGAAAAAGGAACAGATCAGACTAAAGATAATGATGCCTAGAAACGTGAGAACGACGCGTACATACAATGTCTTGATCATAGCGCAGGGATCAGCCGGTATCCTAGGCCGCGGGCCGTTTCGATTTGAAATTGCTCGTCGTTACCGCAGAATTTCTCCCTCAACCGGCTTATATGCACATCTACAGTCCGGCCGTCTCCTTCATAGTTCAATCCCCAGATTTGAGAAATCAACTGTTCTCTTGTGAAGATTTGCCTAGGGTGACTAGCCAGCAGAAACAGTAGCTCAAATTCCTTCAAAGGAATCGTTACCGGTTCTTCATCACGCGTAACCTGGAAAGTGCGGCGGTTAAGCACCACATTGCCCAACTGCACAGACTGGGAAGAAACGACCAGCGAGCGTTTAAGCAAAGCCTTTACTCGCATCACCAGTTCAAGCGGATCAAACGGTTTGGTCAGATAGTCATCCGTGCCGAGTTGAAAACCTTTCACTTTATGTGCAGATTCTCCTTTAGCCGTCACCATGAGGAGGGGAATGTTGGCATCAGAGCGCCTGATTTCTCTGCACAGATCCCAACCATCCAATCCTGGCATCATAATATCTAGGATGACGAGATCGACTCGCGAGTTCTCTATAATGGACAGCGCTTTGGTGCCATCCCTGGCTTCTTTGAGGTCAAAACCTTCTTTTCGCAAAAACAAAGACATTAGCTTTCGGATGTTATCATCATCATCAGCAATAAGTATAGTAGCCACGATTGTCCTCCTCTCATAAGCTTACATTATATATGATAAATTCTTGACAAGAAACGAAGTTATCCGAACTGCCAACCCAACAGGTTCCAATAGTAGAAAAACAGAGTTATTGCTACAGCCGAAAGTGCCACTAGTGTATAATGCACACGCTTGAAAACTGTCCAGTATTTATTCTTCCAAACCAGTATAGCCGAGATTAGCAAAGCTAAAGTCAGACCAACCAAAAGGATTGGCATAACTAAACTGAGCGAAAGCGAAAGACTGATACCACTGAACTTCTGCATCGTGTCCATGGACATAACCACCATAAATATCGTGACGAAAGATAGCAGCGCCCACCCGGCAGTTCCCGCAGATAAGCGGACGGCCCACTTTTCCGGAGGCGTCATCGCCTTGATCTTGCGTCTGGAGAAGATTAGCCCAAGCAATGCAGTGATGAAAATCAACCCCGAGCCGCCAAGTATGATAAGCCAAAACTTATTCTGATTCAAGAGTGGCGTACGCTCCAGCGGCATTTCCGGTGCCAGACCTAAGAGCATATGTGTAACCTTACCGGACTCATCTGTGCGGAAGCCTATTTGTTCGGTACCTCCCTCGAGCTGGAACAGATTCGGACCGATTTCTCTGTACAGCTGTTGTTCACTACCACTTCCCAAAGATAGCTTATTCTCCTCTACCTTAACATTTAGCTGGGCAAAAAAATTGAAAAATTTATCAATATCACTGTGGTTACGGCGTGTGAATTGATAGGTTCCCGCATATTTCTGAACAGATTCCGCAGAAGTGGAGAATTCAGGCTGCTTCGCTTCAGGATCGGGATAATAACGCTCACAAAAGGCATGGACTAGGCCTGCCGCGGAATCACCGCCCTGACCGCCGTTATAGGAAACAAAGATACCTATTTGCTTGGCAGGCACAAGATAAAACTCAGTATTAAACATGGGGTCGGAACCACCATGAGTGATTAGTCTAAGACCATTGATGCGTTTCTCAGAGAACCCCAGATCTACTCCCGGCAGACGTTTATCAAATTGGTACGCCGTTGAATGCATTAGTTCTGCGGTCTCGGTTCTAAGAATTTGCTGGTCACCATATTTCCCGTTCTGCAGATGGGCAATCATAAAGTGCGCCATATCTACTGCTGATACTGTACCCGAGCCGGCAGGACGAAAGCCACCCTCGAAGGTAGGTGTGCCAGGAATAAAACTGCCGTTCTCACTCGTGTACCCTACAACTTGATTGGGTATGAATGACTCCGGCAAAGGCTCTACCACAGTCGAATACTTCATGTCGAGCGGATCGAAAATATACTTTTGTATATAGTCATTGTAAGGAACACCGCTGACTTCCTCCACTATCAGACCCGCGAGTGTAGCCCCGAAGTTCGAATAAGAACTCATCTCTCCGGGAGGTCTTACCCGTGCCAGCATATGCTCATTAAGTGTTTCCGAGATTGATCCCGGCAATTTGGCAGGGTCGGTAGTGATTTGATAACCCACTCCACCCTCTTCAAACCCCGCTGTATGTGTCATCAAATGGCGCATCGTGATCGGCTCAGGATAAGTAGCAGGGATCTTCACTGATTTCAGGTAGGTGTTAATATCAGTGTCCAGATCTATCTTGCCTTGTTCGACCAGTTGCATCACCGCTGTCCAGGTGAACAGCTTTGTTGTTGAAGCGATTCGAAACATGCTGGTTGTCGGATCAACCGGTGCCGCTTCTTCCAGATTGGAACTGCCATAACCTTTGGCTAAAATAATTTTGCCGTCTTTTACAATGGAGATAACCGCTCCCGGAATTTGCAGCCGGTTCATATCTTTTTCCATAATTCCATCAACGAAGCTAGTCAGTCCCGCGGTATCATCAAGATTGGCAAATGCTTCAATTTGAGCTGCCGGCAGCGCGGTTTGACCCATTTTGGTCTCAGCCGAGGCCTGTTTCCCGGGAAATACCAAGCTTGCGCCTAAGCCGACACTAATTATAGCCAATAGAGTCAGACCAGCGATCAGCCTTTTTTTCATAGGTGTTAACATTATTATCCTCCGAGTCATCATTTATTGGGGTGGATGATCATCCGCCTAACACTTATAGAGATTATCAGAGTATTATGAATGGAACGTTAACAAGACAATAAAAAAAACTAGACAGCAATCCACTCTTAAAAGTGATGGATCATCAGTCTAGTTACATCAGAAAAACCTATAAAAAATACCATAGCGAACGTATGCCTACCACCTTACTGTAGCTCAGTCCCGATCCCTTTTTCTCTCGCCTTTTTCACGAAGTATACCGCTGTTGCGATATCAAAAACCGCCATCCCCATCGGACAAAAGAAAATCGGCTCATCTGCTCTGAGCTCATTCAGGCAATGGCGCGAGACAACATCGGTAATCATTCGGGTATCGGCACGAGTTAACCCATGTTTCAGATGAAGCTGCTGTATGTCAGTATTCTCGCGGCACACCTCATCCCAGTCGTCGACGATTATGGCCTTCACCGAAGCTAATGCCTCAGGCTTATAATCACGCAGTGAAATATTCAGTAGAAGACTACCTTCCGCCGGAAGCATATCGATATATCTATGATTGGATACGGTACAGGTGATAAAGATATTGGACTTTCGATAAACGTCCGCCCACGTCTCCTCCACTTCTATCCTATCCTTATATATAGATGAGATGTCTGACAAATCTACTTCCCTTATATCAAAGATGCGGATACGTTCAACTCGATCTCCGTACAATGCCATAACCATTTGAAAATGATATTGCCCGATTGGTCCCCAGCCGATAATGCCAAGATGAATCCGTTCAAGTGAACGAGCCTGCAAAAAGTGACCAATCATCAGTCCACTGATGGAAGCTGTCCTTACGATGCTGGGGAGCGGAGAACTTAGGACGGATATAGGCTCGCCCGTAATGGGATCATTCAAGACAATGATGCTATGCGCGCGGGGAAGACCAGCCTGGATATTATCCGGGAAGCTGGAAATCCATTTGATCCCTGCTGCATTCACGTTCCCCCCTACGTATGCGGGCATTGCAATAATACGATTTTGAGGATTCTTATACCTTAGATAAGGTTTTACGGGCTGTGCGTAATCTCCAGAATCAAGTATGCGCACCGTAGTTTCTATCGATTCCACGAGAGAAGGCCAATCAAGCCCCACCTCCCGGATGTCCCGATCGTTTAAATACAGCATTCCACAACCTCCTTTTTCCGTTCGTTAAGCAAGGACATCTCCGCCGTCAGCCGAAAATTCCTGCCCAAATTCATTCTGAATCCATGGGTCAGAGTATACTGTATCGAGGTAACGCTCCCCTTTGTCATGCAGAATTACCGCACAGACAGCTCCTGGAGCCAATTCTTGCTCCATAAGCCTAACAGCGGCAATGTTAGCCCCTGAGGATGCACCGGCCAGAATCGATTCATTCTGGGCAAGTGCTCGGCATTCTTTTACGATATCCAAGTCTGAGACATGCACGATACGGTCAATTAAATCCGTTCTGCAGAAAGGGGGTACGATGCCAGCACCCAGTCCCGGGAACCGCCGTTTCTCTTTGTTGCCACCAAAAATACTACTTCCCTCCGCATCGACGGCAACAATCTTAGTCTTCAGACCCTGATCTCTTACATATTCCGCGAGACCTCGAATCGTGCCGCATGTACTTACGCTGCAAAACAAATAATCCACTTCGCCAAGCTCAGTCACGATTTCTTTCATGGTCGTATGGTAGTGGGACAAATAGTTATTTACGTTGGCATATTGATTCGGCCAGTAGCTGCCCGGTATTTCCTCCAAGAGTCGCTGCACTCGATTCAGTCTAGCAGGCAGATATTCACCGGTCTCAGGATCGGGTTCGCTAACAAAGTCAATTTTTGCAGTTAATGCTTTCAGAATCTGCAGATTTGTTGTGGTAGTTCTTGGATCAACCACGCTAATAAATCGCAGCCCTAAATATTGGCAAATCATCGCCAAGCTAATCGCCATATTTCCCGAACTCGACTCAATAATAGTAGTTCCCGGCCCGATATTCCCTTCCTTCCATGCCTCATGGATCATCCGCAGAGCGGGACGGTCCTTCGCACTTCCTCCCGGGTTTAGCAGTTCCATTTTTGCGTAGACTTCAAACTCACTATTCTGGAACAGATTATTCAGCTTGATTAATGGCGTTTTTCCGATAGTCGACAAGATACCGCCTTGGATATTTATGTCCACCTTAGCTTTGTTCTTCTGATAATATAACTTCTTGTTCTTGACCTGCCCGCTGGCCAGTGACTCCCCTTTAGCTACTATAATGATCTCAATATCATCAAGCAGATGGTTGCGAATCATCATCCCGATTTCCGGAATACACTCCCTGATTTCCTCTTTGATTACCGGAATAATAGAGGGCTTCACAGATTTACTCTTGATATAAATAGAGAGCGCATTGTTTTTTACCTTGACCCGAATGATCGCATCTTCAATATGACGGTATACGACCTGCTCGATATCGTACAGGCTGATCTTCTCACCGTGCTTCAGTTCTTGACCCACTCTTTTTACAATAGACTCAAAGCTTTGTTGTTCAACCCCGTCTATCATCACAGGCCTAAAATCCCTTACAACGTCATAAGTAACAAAACGAAGAGCTGGCAGCATCTTGCGGACAGTTGAGGTAAGCACCAGAATACTTTCATTGTTCCGAAGTGGGCTTACTTCTTCGTCTAACTCCTGAACCCCGATTCCTTCCGCAAAAATTCCGTCGGCAAAAATGTACCTGCCATGATCATGGGAGTAATAAGCGATCGTACCGATTTCAATGGAGCCGTAAGTATCGATGATGTCTCTAGGCTCAATACCGAACAAGCCAGCCATGTTCCGCTGCCACTCAGGCGGAGCAATTTCCCCTACCAAAATAATCTTGCGAATTCCGAATTCACGCGGGTTTCCGGCAGCATATACGATATGGTCAAGGATGGACGGCATCGTATAGAGCAGATCAGGTTTAAAAGCTTTAAGCTGTTCAATATGCTGTTCGATTGGCAGTTCAAAGGGTATTGAACTTTTTTCTAATCCTAACCTTTCAAAAATGGTCAGCGCCGTATTTGCTGCATGTCCAGTGCCCATATCCGCCAACGCTCTCTTACATCCGCTTCCCGCAATAAGCTCGCCGAATAGCTTCGTTTTAATATCCACATAGTATTTGTCATCTTCCTCAGAGTAGAGGATTGCTTTCCTACGGCCTGAGCTTGTACCAGACGTCCTATAAACAGTCCAAGAAGGATCGATGGGTTGGTTATAATAGAAGGTTTCAAGTGTTTTCGAAGACATAAGAGGTAAGTTCTGCAAGTTATAATTCGTTTTCTCCCCATCGACCAGCCCCTTGTACCAAGGGTATTCGTCCATTACTTCTTGCACCTTATTCTGCAATTTACCGAGCAGCATCATAGCCGCCTCCCGTTGACCGCATGCTGCAGCCCAAGTTTAATAAATGCCTCCAATATTCATATGTAGAATTCTTTGCATGTGTTCTATTATTCTGTGGTTGCCCAAGCAAAAACTGCGTATTCCCGTAATATAGCCTATAGATATATAGAACGGAGGAACAAAATGAAGGAGCCAATACGGCGGATATCCAATAAGCTGACGAAAACAAGGGTACTGCTTAGAAAACAAGAGCTAAGGAAGTATATCCCGGTAACGAAAAAAATGAATAAAAACGTACTCTATGAGATGTTGCAAAAACATAGAATGGTGTACATTAAGCCCTGCTGTGGATCTTTGGGACAGGGTGTAATCCGGATTGAAAGATCACAAGAGCATTCCGCCAAAAAACGACCAGCCTACAGCTATCAATCCGGTACGCATAAACATACATTTTCTGATTACGAGATGGCTTATCGGGCAATCTTTAGCGAGACCCAAGGAAAATCCTATTTGGTGCAAAAGGGGATTTGGCTTTTGGTTTATGAAGGAAGGCCATTTGATATCCGGGTAATGGTGCAAAGAAATCTTAAGGGTGGGTGGGAAGCTACAGGCATTGCGGGTCGCGTTGCTCATCCTCGCAAAGTGGTTACGAATGGGAGCCAAGGGGGAACGATTTATCCGGTAGAGGCATTATTAGAATCCTACACAAACGTAGAGAATAGTAGCGCGTTGATCCGGTCCATGCAACAAATTGGAGTGAACTCCGCCAGACAGCTAAGCACAGCCTATCCCGGCCTGCAGGAAATCGGTGTGGATATTGCCTTGGATCGACGCCTTAAACCATGGATCTTGGAAGTAAATACGGCCCCCGATCCGTGCCCGTTTACCAAACTGAATGACACCAGCATGATTGTGCGAATTGTCAAATATGCGAAAGCCTATGGCCGCACATACAATCTTAAATGCATGAAGTCCAAACAGGGTATGGTCTGAACGGATTTGATTAGTGATAATACAAACAGCCCTGATATATAAAAGTCTCTACCAGGGCTGTTTGTGTTGTTTTAGAATTCGGAGTCGCTCACCTTAACAAGCATCTTCCCGAGGTTCGCACCTTGGAACAATTGCAGGAATGCTTCCACCACATTGTCGAATCCTTCAACAACTGTTTCTTCATATTTTAATTTACCTTCTGTTAGCCATTTTCCAAGCTCTTGAAGACCTTCTGACTGGCGGGCTGCGTAATCACTAAGAACAAATCCTTTGATAAGGGAGCGGGTTTTGATCAATCTGCTCTGAATACGTGGACCCATATCTCCATCTGTACTATTATAGGAAGAAATAGCACCACATAATGGGATACGTGCATAATCATTAAGCAAGCTCATCACAGCATCTGAAATCGACCCACCCACGTTGTCAAAATAAACATCAACACCATTTGGACATGCTTCTTCCAAAGCCTGGCCTAAATTTTCCGTTGTTTTATAATTAATGGTTGCATCAAAGCCAAGCTCTTTTTTCAAATAGTCGCATTTATCATCGCTACCTGCGATCCCAACGACACGAGCGCCTTTGATTTTGGCAATCTGTCCAACAAACATCCCCACTGAACCCGCTGCTCCAGACACTACGACAGTCTCTCCTTCTTTCGGCTGACCGATATCAAGTAAACCGAAATATGCAGTGAGCCCTGTCAAACCTAGAACACTTAAGTAAGCCGATACTGGTGCAATCGAATCATCGATTTTGGTTACTGCTTTAGCATCTACAGTATTATATAACTGCCAGCCCAGCATACCGATGACTTTATCTCCAGCTTTGAATAGCTCCGATTTGGATTCTACGATTTCTCCCACAAGTCCTCCAGCGATGACTTCATTAAGCTGATACGGAGGAACATACGATTTAGCATCATTCATTCTTCCCCGCATATAAGGATCCACTGATAAATACAACGTACGTACAACAACTTGTCCTTCTTTTGCTTCAACTACAGGAATATCTTTGAACTCGAAATTTTGCTGGGTTGGCATGCCTACAGGACGTGAAATTAACAGGACCTGTTTATTTTTCAACTGATTCATAGATCACTACTCCATTAATATTTATTTTTGCTGCTACCTATAACTATTAACCAAACCCTGTACATGATTATCAAATAGTTATAAAACTATCAAACTATTAAGAAAAATTATAGGTTTCCGGACAGATTATAAACTGTCCAAGAAACCCGGTAATAATTCGCAAAACGTATCCTCTCGAAGCTGGCTAATCTTATTCTGCCCCATACGTGTGACACTTACTAAATCAGCTTCATACAAAATCTTCAGATGGTAAGACACATTAGATTTGTCCATTCCCATAGATTCACCAATGGACCCACATGTATTGTTCTCCTTATGGAGATGAAGATAACGAATCATTTCAATTCGTTTCACTTCTGCTAATGCTTTAAAAATCTTCACTCGCTTTTCATCATCTTTTAAGGAATATTGTTCGATAGTCATAAAACTATTGTATTCTTCTGATTGCGCAAAGTCAATTTACAATCCCATTTCTTAATCGGTTTCATTTTTGTATAATATACCAATCGGCATTAGCGCGGCTCTATTTATTAGGAAGGAGGGGTGGTAGAAATGGACATTACCAAATATGAAAATCTTGTTCCCCGTGTTTTTTTGTTTGTTGATCGCCGATCCTTCCCGGATTGGGAGATTACGAGGAGTAAAATCGATTTCCATGATCTTACCTTCATCGTAGAAGGGAAGTCTGACTATTTTATTAATGGAGAGAAATTCACGGTTGAAGCCGGAGATATGCTCTATGCCCCTTCTGGCAGCATTCGGGAAGCTCAGACCTTTAAGGAGGCACCCATGCGTTCCTTTGCCTTCAATTTCTTCTGGGAGGGGGAGGACAATCATTTGCAGCTCCCTTTTGAGACTGTAACTAGGAATTGGAGAACTAAAGAGATTCTAGAGGATATTAAAGAATTCTCACATGTCTGGATGGGCAAACAACCTTTCTACAAAATGAAGGCCCGGGCCATCTTTCAACTGATAGTGTACCGCTTATTAAGTATCGCCCACCATCAAGAAACACCTCTGATAGATCTAAGAATCCAAAAAGTGATGACCTATATTATGGATCATTATTCGGAGGAAGTTACGATCAAGGAGCTGGCAGATTTGGTTGCCCTAAACCCCGTATATCTTGGTAAGCTGTTTAAGCAGAACACTGGCTCCACCTGTAAAGAATTTATAAACAAAGTGCGGGTGAACAATGCTGAGATGATTCTATCGGCAGGTGGTTTTAATGTGTCCGAAGTGGCAGCGCACTGTGGTTATCAAGATGTCGCCTACTTCAGCAACGTTTTCAAAAATATAAAGGGTTATCCTCCGTCATCTGCCCTGAAATAACGGAGGATGCGAAGAAACAACCCAGTTGTTCGCCCTTTTAATTCAACCTAACTAAGAATGAACGCCTTCCCGCTAGTATAAAAGCTCTCCTCCGGCCCTAAATAGGAATAAGGAAGCTGGGCAGCGGACAATACAAGCTTTTGCAGAACCAGACCCGCATCCAATCCGTAAAAGCGGAGGGTATGAAGACCCTTCGTTAAAGCATGGCTGGTGGTCACAGCATGAATATTGTCCATAACCGCGCGGCACCATGGTTCATTATCATGATTGCCGCCTTCAAAGTTCGTTGGTAAAGCATCCTTAATCACGGGTGCCTGATCATCGAAACCTATCGCATATTTCAACCCGCTAGTTTGTGACAGATTGTTTGTCGGCGCAATATACGCGGTTAAGCTATAATCGGAGTCCTGCTGCACTAGAATCCGATATTCCAGATAAGGTGCATCCTCCGGTTGTTCAAAAGATACAGCATCCGGAAACATTTTAACCGAGGATAAAGAACGTCCATAGCTGTCAATGGTCTTCCATACCACCCCTGATTTCGAAACACAAGTTATGGTATGCTCCGCTTCAATACACACGATATTATGGGTCTCGATGAATGTCATCGGTGGCACATCCGGAATGTCTATCCAATCCACAGCAGTCTTCACCTTAACTATATTTCCGGCACCGGAGATCGTAATTTCGCCCATCGATGCTTCTTTGACCTTCTCCCAATCTACGGAAACCTGAAGCGTCTCCCCTGCCTCAATCCAGCCGCGTATTTTCTCAAGCTTGATCCAATCCACGCTGCTCCGCACCTGATATTCAAAACCCGCTTCTCCACCGTTACTGATTGTGATGCGATAGTTTTCTTTTTGGAGATTTGTAAATACCGGAAGATTAGCTGTGCCGGAAACATACGCTTGTTCCGTTCCTTCCACATCGACAATCATTAAAGAACCTTTGGCGGGAGCCAGGGTGTTTACATCCGGATAGTTCCACCCTTCTGAATTCCAATGTATATACCCTACATGAGGGGAACTCATCATTCCCTGCCATTTTCCATTCGAAATTCCGCTATTATAAACCAGCTCCAGATACTTATCCCGTTCGATGGTTTCGTGGGTCAGAGCAGCGTAAGTATTTGCCAACATACTATTTCGTTTAGCGTATAGATGGTTCAGTCCAGCATAAATTTGCATTTTGACCACATTGGCCGAGGCAACAGCAGGGAAATATACGAGCTGGAAGTAAGCATCCTTTAGTTGTTCCGGGATTAGCTCATCGTATTTGCCGGCAGCCTTCTCGATCATCACCGCTTGCTCCAGAACTCTGTGCGCCTCATTGTAATGGATAGGACTGAAGGTGGACGGATAAATAATTTCAGGCTTGCGCCGACCGTTCATCCGGGTATAATCCCCTAACAATTGTGCGATTCCCAGACATGTCTCTTGTTCCAGCGCATATCCGAATTGCTGCTCTACCCAACGGTTGTTGTATTCCACAGTTCGATTGATTGCACCTGTCCCCCAAGCCTCAAAATCGTAGGCCAAATCCAGAAAGTAGGAAATGGGCAATTCCATAGGCTTCAAATCTCCGACGTTCACAATCCATACATCACGGATGCCATAGTCAAATGCCATACACATTTGCTCCCAGACTTTTTCAAGCGGGGTCGTATTTAACCATTCATAGGAATGCGGACCACCATGATAGTCAAAATGATAATACATCCCCCATCCTGCGCTGCGGTTACGTTCGTTTTTCGTCGGGATTTTGCGGAGATTGCCAAAGTTATCGTCAGCAAGCAGGATCGTAACGTCATTCAGAACATCCCAGTCCTTCAACCCTTCCACCCCGGCAGTGCCATACCAGTACTTCTCAACTTCCTTATAAACGGCCAAAATTTGCGGCGCATGTTCAAGATTGTATTTCTTCAATAGTTCTTTTTGCGTAAGTATAATGTCCTTCAGCAGATCAATATTCTCCTGGTCGGAGCCCTCCAGCGCAGAGTCACTTTCCCCCCGCATGCCTAGGGTAATCAAGTTATCAAAGTCCTGATTGCGCTTGATTCCGTCTTCCCAGAAATCTGTAATCGCCTGTTTATTACGGGCGAAATCCCATAGGTTACTTGTCCCGTATTGGTTGTATACCTTCTGCCATTCACTGCCTGCCCGGAATAAGGGTTCATGATGGGAGGTCCCCATAATAATTCCGTATTCTTGTGCATGCTTGGCGTTGGCAATCGGGCTGCTTTTACCATTCAGGCTGAATTCGGCGCTCCACATCGCCGGCCATAAATAATTCCCCTTCAAGCGAAGAATGAGTTCAAATACCTTGTCATAGAAATCTTCATTAAAGTCACCAAATCTTTGAGTTACCCAAGAACCTAAAGACGGCCAGTCGTCATTCAAAAAAATACCTCTATATTTAACCGAAGGCTCCTTGGAGATCACATGAAGCTGGTTATCAGGAATGGACAATGCCGGCTTCCTCTCCGGCACAATATCCGCCCAGTACACCCAAGGACTAACTCCAATCTTTTCGGAGATCGAATACAACCCGTAAATCGTCCCCCGTTTATCACTTCCTACAATGACGAGCGCCTTGTCCACTTCCGCTGTGGGTTGTTCAACCACCTGAATTTTATAACATTCTCTTTTACCTTGGATGGCCGATACATCAACGGTTCCCTCCGCGATTAAATCATCGATAAAATCATTGCTGCCTATCGTTCCAGCGATTATGACTGTTCCATCCAATTCGTTCAATTGTGTATATATCTCAGGCTCTACCTCTGTTACCTGTTTAACATCTGCTGCAAAAGACTGTGCCACCCGGCGTAATCCATCATAATCTTTCCCCTTGGGATCCACGTAAATCTTGGCAGCACTGCCCTGCTTCACAAGGTGAAATTCCTTCGTAGGCATGATAATTCTCCCCTTAAGCATCCAATTTTCGTATGACTAGGCACATTATATAAGTAAGCGATTTCAACTTCCATGTGTAAACTAGCAACTTTTTGTAATTATTAAACGAAACTTTGTTTATCGGTTGAACAATCAGGATATTTGGTGTTACTGTTAACAGGTATTCCTTCTAATAAAAATATGTTTTTTGCAAGCGCATCCATAACAAGAAAAGCTTATACAAAAAGCGAGGATGATCAATATGAAAAACAATAACGGGATCATTACAGGAGGCAAGATTGAAGGTCCAAAGGCGCCCAAGGATCCGGCTGAACGCAGGAACGGTTTTTTTGTGCTCTACGAAACCGCGATTGAGGCGACAGCCCGGTCCGAAGGTCCACCTTCACAGGAAGTTTATCTGGAAGGTAACTATCTAATCGACAAGGCCAGATATATTGGCGGCGTCACTGATGAGACAATCCTGGAGCTGCTAGGAAACTGCGTTGGATTTCGCAAATTGGTTCATAGTATTGGAGTGTCTGTGAGAAGGGATCCTGAGCAGAACGAGCCCATCTCTTTTCTATTGCAGAATTGGGGCAAAACCAGCAAATACGAAACAGGCAGCAGCATACGTGTGCCCTGTCCCCCCGACGGTTCAGAAGTCCTCTTGAAGTTAGAGGATTTGGAATGGTCTGAAGAGGATGCGGTGCTCGGCAAATTCGCTTTTGAATTTAAACATGAAGGCGAACTGGCCATTGCGAGTATAATTTTTTATTTGCATGACGGTTATTCTGTACCAGAGCTAGTCATTGAACCGCCCGTAGCGTTTGATTCTAATGAATACCGGGAGATCATTACCCAATCCTTGCTTCATCCGGGCAATAATAAAAGATTAAAAACTGCCATCCATAAGGCTATAAAAGGTGAGGATGTCACGATTGCTTATATTGGGGGTTCCATTACTCAGGGAGCAGGCGCTAAACCGATCCATACAGAATGTTATGCCTACCAATCGTATCTGAGATTTAAGGAATTATTCGGTACGAATGGTGGCGGGAACATCCATTTTGTGAAGGCTGGGGTAGGTGGAACACCATCCGAGCTTGGGGTCATCCGTTATGAAAGGGATATTCTCCGGGAAGGTTCTGTAACACCGGATATCGTGGTGGTGGAATTTGCGGTAAACGACGAAGGGGATGAAACGAAAGGCAACTGTTTTGAAAGCTTATGCCTAAAAATACTTTCCACCGATAATAGACCGGCAGTAGTTCTCCTGTTCAGCGTGTTTATGAATGACTGGAACCTGCAGGAACGGCTCTCCCCCATTGGCCGGGCTTATAATCTTCCTATGGTTAGTGTAAAGGATGCGGTATCCGGGCAGTTCCGCCTAAGCAAAAATGAGGGGAACATCCTCTCGAAACGGCAATTTTTCTATGATATCTATCATCCTACTAATGATGGTCACCGGGTGATGGCTGATTGTCTGGCTTATTTATTCTCCGAAACCCACAAAACGCTAATGGACGAAGATGATCTCCTATTGGATCAGCATCCGGTCATCGGGAATGATTTTGCGGGAACCCTCCTACTGGACCGTAAAAGCCATATTGACGCAGGCAGGATCGAGGTGGGCGGATTTTCGGGGATCGATACCGATTTGCAGCGGGTAGAAATGGATGCCAATCCTTTCGGAACTCCGGAATTTCCTCATAATTGGATGCATTCAGCGTCGTCTGATGAACACAGCTTCAAGCTGACGATAACAAGCAAAAATCTCATCCTCGTATACAAGGATTCTGGCAGCAGCGAATTCGGCAAGGCGAACATTTACGTCGATGGTTGTCTTGTAGTCACCGCTGATCCACATGAGAATAACTGGACACATTGCAATCCGGTAATTCTTTATCAAAATGAGGTTAGCTGGGAGCATCAGGTAGAAATCAGAATGGTGCCGGAAGATCAGGACAAGTCTTTTACTATACTGGGCTTCGGCTATAATGTTTAATGAGTTGACCTAGAGCGAGGATAACCCCGGTGTAATCTACATCTGGGTTATCCTTATTGTATCGCATGGAATTTTGTCCATTTTCCTCTAATGTACCGCACAATAAACAGCACCCCTTTGATCAACCAGTCACAATAGACAGCGATCCACGTTGCAAACATATCCATATGCAGCCCATATACCAATACATAAGCAAACATAATTCTACAACAAATCATAGTAATCATACTAACGATCATAGGGAATTTTGCGTCTCCAGCAGCTCGAAAAACCGTGGGCAGCGTATTTCCAAAAGGCCATATCAACATCATGACAATCGCATGACTCCAAACAATCTTTGTTGCCCAGAGTTCCGCTTCTGCTGAAAAATGATAGATGCCCAGTATGCTTGGAAATAAAACTAAAGTTACAATAGAACTGACTACCTGTGCCACATAGATAAAACCAATAATCCTTCTCGTATAATATCTAGCTTGAGCATACTCCTCAGCCCCCACACATCGGGAAATAACAACAGACAACCCTAAACCAATTGCCATTCCAGGTAATGCCTGCAAGGAGGCAATAGTACTTCCTACTGAATTTGCTGCTATTGCCGCCGTTCCAAATGTGGACACCAAACTCAATATTAGTAACCTTCCAATATAAAACATGCCATTTTCCAGCCCATAAGGCACACCAATTCTCATAATCCGTTTGATCATCTTAGTATCGAATGTGTGCCGCAAGGTCTTTTTCAGATAGAGGAGATTCTTAGAGTTAGAGATTAACACAAGAATACAAATAGCAGCGCCCGTTCTGGAAATTAAAGTTGGAATCGCGATGCCGGCTGTCCCCATGTCAAAACCATACACCAATAGCGCATTCCCTGCTATATTCACAAGGTTCACACCCAACATAATTTGCATAGGCAGCTTGGAGTTTCCCATCGTTCTGAATACGGCTGCACCTGCATTATATAGAGCCAAAAAAGGAACGGAAGCCCCAACAATTAATAAATAAGTATTGGCATGCCCATACACTTCTTCTGTAATCGTTCCAAAAAGCCCATTTAAAATAAAACCCTTCAGCAAATAAATCAATATCATAATCACTAGCCCAACTGCACCCGTAAACCATACTAATTGATTCGCTGCTTCTCTGGCCTGATGCGCTTGCTTTTTCCCAAGATATTGACCGACAATAACAGTTCCCCCAGTAGCCAATGCTGCAAATAAGCTAATCAACAGTAGCATGACCATTTCAATTAAAGATACACCCGATACTGCTGATTCTCCAACAGAAGCTACCATGATAGAATTCACCAACCCTACCAATGCTTCTAATAATTGTTCAATAATTAATGGCAGAAATAATTTCATTAGTTCTTTGTCTGAAAATAATCTTGGTTTCGTAATCGTACTTTCCAATTTACTCATAGGATTAGCTCCGTTTTGTATTGGTATTAAATCTATGGTAAATTCAAAAGCGATAAATATCTAATACCTATGCTGGATCGCGTACCATGCCTGAAGTGCATATTTGCGGCAAAGCTATTTTATCAGCGGTAATTTGGAAGGATGTTAAAAATAATGGATGTGCGTGTTCTCAGATATTTTATAACCGTGGCTAAGGTTGGTAATATAACAAAAGCAGCAGAAATCCTTCACATTACCCAGCCTACATTAAGTAGACAGCTTATGGATCTGGAAGAAGAATTGGGGGCCAACTTGTTTATTCGGGGAAAAAGACAGATTACATTAACAGACAGTGGACTTCTCTTTCAGCAGCGGGCAAAAGAAATTGTTGCGCTGTTGGATAAAACAGAACGGGATCTGGCAGAACAAAAAGAGCTAGTTGGCGGAGTAGTTTCGATAGGCTGTGTTGAGTCCTCTGTATCCAGGGCATTACCAAAGTTACTAGAAGAGTTCTCCAATCGGCATCCGAAAGTACAATATGAAATATATAGTGCGGATGGTGATGATATTCGAGAAAAGCTAGACCGGGGAAATATTGATATAGGTATATTATTGGAACCCATTGAAGCCGCCAAATATGACTACATTCGTTTGCCTTATCAGGAAAAGTGGGGAATTCTGATGCGGCGGGATGACCCTCTCGCTCAGAAAATCTCTATTGGGATTGAGGATATTCTTTCTTTACCACTAATTCTCCCCCGCCGTACCCTTGTACAAAATGAAATTGCGAGCTGGCTTGGAGTTGAGAATGACAGCCTATGCATCTTTGCTTCACATAATCTGCTAACAAATGCCATGCTGCTGGTAGAAAAAAAGCTTGGATATGCCATTTGTGTGAGTGGTTCATATACCATCCGAGAAAGCGAGCAAACTTGTTTTGTTCCATTTGAACCTGAACGTAGAACAGGTCACGTGTTAGCTTGGAAAAAGAATAATCTATTTAGTTCCGCAACAGCACGTTTTATTCAATTTATAAAAGATACCTATCATTAATCTCGCTTAAATCTAAACGTGGATCAGCAAGTGTATCTGTAAGACCTAGTTAAAAAAGCAGCTTCCGATGTGTACCGGAAGCTGCTTTTAGCCCTACATTACTGTTTGCGTTATGTTGGGTTCGTGACTCAACAGCTTTTTATCTAAAATGGCCTTCACATCTTTAACAAGCTGTACGGACGCTTCAATCTCTAATTTACTTGTTGAAACACTTTCAATACTGCAACCAATTGGAATCCCCTTCTCCAGCCCGAAATCTAGTAATTCTTCAAAGATTTTTTGCGATAGCTGGATTGATTTATCCAAAATATCATTCGAGTATTTTAACTCGTTTTCTAACCATCCCGGGATACTGATCCCTAACCACTTCATAAATTGTAATGTTTTCGCTGTGCCGCATGGTGCAAGATTAAATAAAATAGGAACCATCTCAAAACCGTTATTTGTATAGTAATAATATAAATCAGACAATAAATTCTTAGATGCCTCTACATTATAAGTTGCCTGAGTGATAAAAAAGTTGCACCCATTGTTGGTCTTTTCGACAACCCGTATATGCTCATCATTCTTTTTTATATGTCTTTCCGGAATGACAACCCCACCAAAAGTTAAATTACTATTTAACTTTTTGCTTAGCTCATAAGCATCTGGTAAATTCAATTTCACCTCTTGTTTACTTGATGAAGCGCCCACATATACTGAAAATCTATCTTCATTTTCGTCAGTTTTAACCCAATCCTCGAACTGGGCTCTTGTATCATTACCGACGCACCGGTAAATTATCTTTGGGACCTCCACCTGTCTTAGATATTTATCACCATAGACAGCCGGATCAATCGTTGGTAAATACGGATATGGTCTTTCATGATCCACTCTGTCTACTTCTTCCTGAACGTCGTACAGAATTAACGCATCTAAATCAAGGTTTTTAAGTCTTTCAACCTGTTTCCGGGCGATTTCCGAGATCTTTTCTGGTGCGTGGCTTGCTTTCGGTGGTGTCATCCCATATGTTAAAATACCCGGTTTTTTGCTCAATATTTTTTGTTTAAATGTATTCTCTGCCGCTCCCAAATTATAAAACCCCTCTACTCGTCGCTTTTAAGATAAGGTTACCATGGCAGGCTTAATATGTGTAACTTCTATTTGCTATATCTAGTTATATTTTAAAACTATGATTCCCTAATGATACTTATCGAGTAGTACATGTTGACAACCATTTGATGTGACTATAATATTAGAAGTCCTGCCAACCTTAGTTGGCGATAAGGGGACTGAAAGGTTCATTCTTATTTAAAAAGGGTGAGTATTATGAATAAAGAAGAATTAATGGAAAGCGCACGTAACACAAAGAAAGCCGCTTATGCCCCTTATTCTAAATTTCCAGTTGGAGCAGCCTTATTGCTTAAAGATGGAAATGTTATTAATGGAGTAAACGTAGAAAATGTGTCTTTTGGTGCTACTAATTGTGCAGAGAGAACAGCAATCTTCACAGCTATTACAAAAGGCTATACTAAAGGTGATTTTCAGGCTATAGCTGTAGCAGGTGACACAATGGATTTTCTGCCGCCATGCAGTATCTGCAGACAAGTATTATCGGAATTCTGTTTGCCGGACATGCCTGTCTATTTAACCAATGAGAAAAAAGAAATCTTAGAGCTGAGTTTAAGGGATTTATTGCCTTATGCATTCAAAAATTTAGAGATGTAAAAATAATTCCTCTCGTAGTGGAATAACAAAAACACGCGTACCTGTGTTAGACAAGTACGCGTGTTTTTTGTGTTAAAAAGCTTAGCTAGACACGAGTTCACAGACCAGACACACAGCGTAAATACGTTGTTACTTACCAATCGCAATTCCAACCTTTACCACTATTATCGATCTCTATATTCGTTACTGTTCTTGCAGGGTAGAATAAATTCCACTGGACAGATTCGTTAGTTGTCGTTGGGTTTATGTAGCTTGGGCGAATTTGCCTCAAATAATTCTACATTCTGTAAAAATATTCATTGATCCACCCTTACTAAAAAACTATAAATACTAAGATATATAACAGAATGACTGAGGGGCATGGAAGGATTTAAACTCAAGCTTAGGGTCTATTGACTTTTCATATCTTACTGGCTCAGTTATTTTTATTGCATATCCTTCTTGTCTATTTGCAAAGTATTCTTTAAAGAATAAATCACTGACGCCGCCATACTCTTTTGTTTTACTCCAAATTATCTCAGGACTATCAAATAGGATCGTATCAATTTTAAACTCTCCTACTATTCGCCCCTCAGGCATTGTTGAATATACGACAATGGTATCAACATTCTTTTTAAAAATGACTTTGCGATATTCGTATTTTTTTTCTCCACTAAATATTTTTTCTACATATTCAGGTTTAATCGATAACAAGACTTTCATAAACATCACCTAATGTTAGTATTTTTTCAAATTCCTGATCCGAAAGAGATATACAACCCCAATAATCTTTCTCATTTAACCCAACTTCTTCAACCAATTTTTTTCTAGTTAACCTTTTTCTAAAGGCAATATTATATGTCATTTTGATTATGTAGACGCGCCCTTTTTTATACCAGTATTCTAACAATTCAGAATCATTAAATACGGAGTAACTTTTACAATATTTCATATACAATTCTAGACTTGAAAACTCACGAGGGCTTCTAACTTCTTCAATTACGCAAATAGAAGTTGCAACAGATGTATACCAAGCAGATGTATTTTCTGTTTTGGTTCTGTAAATTACCAACAAATCCCCCTTTTTAACAGAAGCTAATCCAGGCATCGAGGAGAGATACACTTTATGTATGCTATTTGTATGGGAAACGTCCGATATGATATCAAAGCTCTCATTTTTCAAAATAGAATCCGGAAACAACTTAGTATGATATTTCGGTTTTATCGCCAACAAATGTTTAGCTTTATTTCTTGATATGACCAGTGGATAATCTTGTAGGGTATTATTAACTGTGTTTTTCAAATTTTTTGTTAATACTAATTCTTCACCTGCAGAAGATATTTTTTTCCCACTCACTTTAAATCCATATTTTTTAAAAGTTTCTACTAATTTTTGATGCTTTTCAAAAACAGTAACATAAATATTTAAGGTGTCCTTAACAATGGCATAATCGAGAATTTTTTTTATAAACCGCTCTCCGAGTCTTGTGCCATGAGGATTAACTTTCATAGTTCCGACCTTTAACCAGAGTCCGCCATCGAGTATGGGCTGAACATCATTAATTGGACCTATTTCAGTCTTCATATATAGGAAGGCTTCCAGCGTATCTGATTCATTATAAAATACTTGGGCTATTTCATCCCCCTTTTTCTTAAACCATTGTTCAAATTCAGGATAATCCTCCTTTAGCGTTTCAAAGAAAGGATCGTTTAGGTTAATCTGATAAAATTTTTTAGGTTCAATAATTCCATTCATAACAACGCCTCCATGCATGGTAATATAGTCCAATAATACCAGATGATACATGCCGATTGTTGTCTTTTTTTTGTTGTCATAGACTAATGTCCCAAACAAACAATACATTGAAACAAATCATACTCTAAAAATTTCTAACTAATTATTTAATTTTAGTATATCACTACTTACGCAAAACAAGAACTAACGTTCTGTATATAAGGTGCTTATTTTACAAGTAATTGAGAATTGTTAAACAGCATTGCAATAAACCCAAACCTTCAAGTTTGGGTTTTATTGTAGTATGCATTTAAAATGACAATATGGTGCATAGTTGTTAATCTTCCAATTAATTTTGGTGAAAATATTCAGTTTTTTCAGCAGTCTCATCTCAATCTTCGTCCCATAAATTCATTGTCATTAATTGATTTTGGATCCAGTAATAAGCTACCATCCGAATAAATAAGAGTACCTTCTCTTCCTACTCTAATAAGCAAACGGTATGGGGAGATTAAGAATGTCTCAAGAATTGATTATTTTCAAAAAACTTATTTATTTTTAGGGAATAGATTTATTAAAACTTACGTACTCGAAACAGAATAACCTAATTGAGGTATACTGAACCCCAATAATAACATTGAGGTTTTTGAGTGTCTACTTGAAGGGATATTACCAGAAGAGTTTATTTTCTTCGAGCTTTCTTTTTTGACATTTCAATCTGTTTAGATAGATCTTTATTGATTTGATCAAATATTTGACGGTGTATCCATTCATCATCATCAATATCTATGTGTGAAGCATGCAAGGAAACAGGGTTCTTTCCTAAACAGGGGACAGTCCTTACTGTCCCATTCCAAGTCTTTAGGAATACCTCGTTGATGTTCTGTGCTCCTGGAACATTCTGATACCCACATGCTACTCCATCTCTAGCAGGAGAACATTTAATTCTTCCAATACCAGTACAAGGTTCACCAGCAGTAATACCAAATTTTTGGTACCAATTTTTAATTATTTTTCCTCTTGGTGTATCACTTGATGTCATTGTATTGGTTGAACCATACACTGGATCAATAAGTGCCACAAAATTTGGAGGCGAAGTAACTCTTGATAACATAGAAGCTGCCCACCCTCCATAAGAGTGGCCAATAATAGCAAGATAGCTTGGTGTGATATTTCTAGTTCTTAATTTGATAGCTTTTAATATATCACTAATAAGAGGTGTGCCTAAAGGATTGGAATCATTATTTTTATTCCAACTAATATGAAAAATGTTATTTGGGTTTATACCTTTATGAGTTGATGTAAGTTTAGAACGCAAAGTATCTCGTAGTTTCGTCATACCGTTAGGACCAGTAACACCCCCTCCACGACCACTAATACAAACTATAACCCCCCCCCCTGGATAGGGCAAGGTACCGTCTCTGCATCCAACGAGTCCTCCGATTTCTGTGAATGGGACTGTAACATATTCTTTGCGACCTTTCCTCCATCCAGGTTCTTCCCATACTCTTAACCCAATAATGGAGGTACTCGTTACCTGATCAACTTTAATGAAATATATATTATTATTACTAGCCTCTGTAAATCCCAGCCAATTAGTTTTGCAGAGCTCTAAAAGTCCTAATATATTCTCACGATCAAATGCTTGACGAAATACTCTTTTAGGAGCAACTCTTGGATGAACTAACGGCTTACTTAGCCTTCTGGATATTTTGCGTTTTGCAATTTTTCTTTTCATTAGATCCTCCTACAACTCGAATGCATTATAATATGAAACATTCAAATGGGGGGAGCTAGGTAAATGCGGATAAACAGAACTTGATTAGTTCTTCTAATACCTTTATGATTTTTCGTTAGTTTGTTACATTCGGTTTTCAGCACCCTATACATGTAACGGTTCGCCTCAAGTAAAACCATTTAGCTTATCACCATATATCCTTAAGAATTGGTTGCAATTCGGACAAATATCAACCAGCAAACAATCATAAAATGGACAAGTAGTTACAAGAGATAGATTCCATATTTTTTTATGATATCCGTTTTCGTTCAAGCACTTCAGACATATTTTTATTTTTGTTGTGTGGATTGCGTACCTGTATTGGAGGGATCTTCTTTAAACAGTTGTATCAAAGATTGGGGATATACAATTAAAAATATTTGGACATCAACATTCGTAAGTTCAGCTAAATTTTCTAATTGCTTCACATCAAGCTTATACAGTGAATACATTAAACTTTTACCATACAAAGAAGCTTTTTTAAAAAAAGATAATCATCGATTCATATTTTTCCTTTCAAATAATCAAGTAATGTACCCAGATAAACTCTCGTCTAAAAATGGCTTCGGTCGAATGAGTAACCTTAACTTACGACACCCCGCTTCCCAATAGAGCTTTATTCGCTTATTTAAAACAAAGGAGGTTGATAACAAACATGTCATCCCCTCCAATGAGTTAATATGCAGTTTGATGTATGTTTCTCATTATCTCATTTAAAATGAAAAATCACATTTTTGTCCGTTGTAATTAGTTTTGTCACTAAATCAAAGGCCGTAAGGGGCTAATCGTAAGATCAAAATGTCAGTAACAATAATTAGATTTGTCACTAAACATATTTATTGTAATAGAAAATGTCACTTTAACAGAAAAGTAAACATAAAAAAAGTCGATCATTATTTGATCGGCTCTTTTATGCCTTCTCACTATTTAAACTGCATAATGGATTTTACCATTACGTCTGCTGATTACACCGTTTAGTTCAGAAATATCTGTACCTGCTAAAATAAACTTCACCCCAGTTTCTTTCGAAAGATATTTGAATAGTTCAAAAGGAACACTATTTGTTTGCCCTCTTTAAGTTTCTGAATATCGTCGAAAATTAGGTGAGTAATTTTTTTCTCATGAAGCAAATTCTTGATAAGCATTTTTTGTTTAGCTGACTGATAAGTACGTACAGAAGGAAATTCAAGGTCCTTTAGAAATGATAGAATAAATTTAGAGGAACTTAGATTACTCAATGGAAAATTCATAAAATATGCTGATTTTACTTCATAAGCGTATCTTCTTAAAACTGTTGTTTATCCTTTGCTATCTGGGGCTATAATAAAGTAAAAGATCTTGTCATTGTGATTAATAAACTCTTATATTCCTGTTTGAACTGTTTTCATAATTTAAATAATCCACATTCCATCATAATCCAGATAAATATTCACTTCACTATCAGTATTGTCATAATAAAAGTATTTAAACATGTAGCTTTATGAATATTTTTAATGATTGCACTTAATTATAGTATCGGAAACTTAAAACCTATTAATTCTAAATGTCCGTAAACTTTCTCTGAATCATCAATATTCATTATCTTCCCAAAGAACTTCTTCTTGCAAAACTCTTCCCGCTTCCCCTTCTCTTTAAAATTTATAGATTATAAACATATCTCGTTATTATTTTCCCCTTGTGAATTTATATAACCTGCTTATAGAAGCATATATCTAAAGCCTTACATTTTCATTTTCACCTTAAATCACTAGTCTTTTTTCCTGTATATTTTTAATCATAATTAATTGAATAAAAACGTGCCAAAATATCAGAAAGATAATTTACGAATAGTTTAATCAAACTTATATATGGGAATAATTCCCTAATATATAATAGGAGGGATATTCCATGCATACAATCTGGAAAGGTGCTGTTAGCTTTGGATTAGTTCATGTACCCGTTAAACTATATGCGGCCACTGAAGAAAAAGATATTGCGCTTCAAATGATTCATCGAAATTGCCATGGTTCAATTAAAAACCAGCGGTATTGTAACACTTGTGACTCGGCGGTTAAGCAAGAGGAGATTATCAAAGGATATCCTGTTGATAACAATCAATATGTTACGTTTGAAAAAGAAGAATTGGATAGGATCCAAGAAGAATCGAGTAAAAAAATTAGCATCATTGATTTTATTAAGGAAGATCAGATAGATCTAATGTTTACTCAGAAAGCATATTTTTTAGGTCCTGATACACATGGAGGTAACGCCTACTATTTGTTTTTGAGAGCTTTAGAGACGTCTAAAAGGCTAGCTATTGGTAAACTCACTCTTCGGTCAAATACCAAATTGTGTATAATGAAACCCCTTAACGGAAATTGTATTCAATTAGCCACAATGCATTATGTTAATGAGATTAGAACGACAACCAATGTTCCCAACCTCATCTCAGATAATAGTCCAGTAGATCAAAATCAACTAAAGTTAGCTTTGCAAATAATTAAAGGAATGTCAGGAAAATCAGATTTAGGATCACTCACCAATCCGGAGCAAGATAGACTACAAGCAGCGATTCAGTCTAAAATTGTCGGACAGCATATTGTTTCTAATCCAATTCAAGAATCTGAAGTTGTGGTTGATTTATTAGAGGCGCTGCAGAAGAGCGTTAAGTTGAATAAGAGTATTAAGGTCAAGATGAGTGAAGCACCTCAGAGTAAAAGTAAAGAGCAGTTGGGTTAATACAAATGGACTGTAGAAATCTTTTTGGGTGTGGCTGTGAATGTAATCTAAAGTTGTCAAAGTTCCATATTAGCCATTGGTGTAAAAGGTCAGTCTCGTCAGATAACTATTGCTGAATGTGATAGGCATGTAGGATTCACCACTATGCATTTGCATTATACCCTGGCTCTATTGGATAAACTCCTACGGAGGAATTACACGTTTCGTTGAGGCATTTAGTAACAATCATTTGCCTCAACGTAACATGCAGTTAATGCTTATGCATTTGAAGTGTCTGATTTCTATGTAATGAAAGATTATGATAAGTATCATAACTTCGTTGTGGTTGATTGTAGAGTAGTAGGAACCACTCAACTTCAAGATAATTTTATCAACGCTAATATAACTTATTTTTTAAACATTTCTAAATAAAAGTTAATTATGTTAGATTCAATCTTCGGTAGAATCTGATCCTTGTAAAGTTATCACTACCTATAAGGTAAGCAATTCTTGCTTAAGTAAAAAATCGAATCGCGTTTAGGCGATTCGATTTTTTATTAACCAAAACGTTTAAGATACTCTCTATTTCTATCATTCTAATTGATCTCTGATAGTTTTCATCTCAATCCGTTGTAGCTGATGATCTGCAGCCATTACGATACCGTGAAGCGCACTATCGTAATTTGGATAAAATACTCTTAACCATAGTAGACTATGATCTTCGGTAGACTTATTTATGGTATCTTTTATCAATTCTAATTGGGTCGTAGTAAGTTGAGTTTTTTGCGTACCACAATACTTTTTTTACTTAGTAAATTCCCCTCTAATTTTTTTATAATCTATTATCTTCCTGATAATTGAATACTAAGTTCGGCAAAACATAACTATTAGAATGATTATGCAGAGGATCATAGATAAATTATGGAAACCCGAAAAGAACATTCATTCTCATTATATATACGAACATTTTTTAGCAATAATAACCTAGCAAGCATCAATCTATATCTTTCTCAGAGGCGAAGTTCTTACTTTAAGTATAGGGAATATATCTCAAGAACGTTATCCAATCCATCTAACAATTCTTTAACTTTTGGATCTGAGTAAGTATAAGTTTTAGGAGGTTTAGAAGTGACAGAGGTTATGAGATAGTCATCTGGCAGATCAAATATTTCATTGATCTTTTCAATTTGCTTATTGTATTGCATAGAGCTCAGATTTTCACATTTAATGATCTCATCAATGGTAGATCGGGAGATGTTTAATAATTTTGACAATGATAATTTCGAATAACCTTTCAGCCGAAGAAATGTTACCAAATTTATAGCTATTGTTTTACGGTAATCAAAAAAATTCAAGCTCATGTTATTACACCTCAATATTATAATTATCTTTATGTAACCTCTAAAAATACAATTGATAGATCTATAATTCAAAAAATTCCATGGTTCTGATGAAATAATCCCATAACAAGTCTTCTTAATGCAAACATTTATCAATTATTCCTACAATTAATTTCACCTTACAGTACGACGATACCGGATCTGTAATTAATCAATACTTTAGCAGTAGACAAATTATTATGATCTAATTATTTACGCAAAAGTTATTATTGTACACTTATCTCAGCCTCGAAAAATATTTTCTATAAAATATATTTTAATCATTCTGCTGCTAAGTTAAGATGCACTGTAAGGGTAGTTCCTCCATGACTTTCCACTCCCTCACAATCATCAAACGTGTCGATGGGGCTTCACCCAGATTATCTTTTGAAAAACAGCTTGTTCCATCGAACTCATGTTTCCCATATTTTCTCAGAAGCCGGTATTCAGTATAAGTCATACTCGTTATTTTACTTACATGTGAATCTTGCAGATTCCTTCCTCCAACCAGAAGCGAGTATGCCCGGCTAAAAAGTTAGAGTGAGCCGGATCTCAGTTCCCTCACCAAGGTTTACTTTGTATGCCTATACAAACTGTTCTCCATAAATATGGACCTTGGTACTTATTCATTATTTCCATATACATGTAACAATTGCATATGGAAATCATATATTTCCTTATATGCCATAATAACACCCCTCAACAGCTATAAAGTTGATTTCCTAAGTATGCTTTTTTATATTCTTTTAGCACCAACTACTCGACCGAACAAAAAAAGCAACTTCCCTGTTGGCATGTTGCTTTTTAATTGCTCTATTGTAAATCTCTAATAATAATCTAAATTATCCTCTAGATCTTACCGCTTCGCCTTATAAAACTCATGATACAGCTTCATGAGCGCCCTTTTTTCTATTCTCGAAACATAACGGTCCTGCATTAAATCAGAGCATTTAATACTATCAAGATTCAAATGCTTTTGTGTGTTTTATTATCAATTTTTTTTGATAATATCGTTCATTCTGCAGAGTCATATTCAGTATCTTATCTTCATTTCAAATTTTTCATAAATAGCTTTTAATTTTAATAGAATGTTCTTCCTTGCTTTATAAATTTCTTCAATTAAACTCTCTAATTATTTGAATGGTTTTAGCTTGTTTGAAATAAATTGACCCATCAGTATTTTCATTTACACCCGCTGGTTCAAATAAACAAGTGAGCGTTTGAGTAAAGCAACTATCCTCTCGAACATTAAATATCTTCGAACAAGTTATCCTAGTTTCATATTCAGACTCTCCCTTAATCCATCTCAGTCCGTTAGAACCTTGCCATTCTGGTACTGTATTGATGTCAGGTTTTTTAGGCAAGTAGAATTGAACTACTGTAAAGCCATAATAATAGCTAATTAAATAAGGAAACTCACTATCAGTATCTTCATGCTCCCATATTTCCAGTTGTACAACTGGAATACCTGTACCTTGCTCGCTAATAGCCTGTATAATTTCTAGGTTTAAACTAGAAAGGGCTAATTTATTAATTAACCAACTTGGAATGTACGTAAGTTTTGAAAATTGGTCAATTAAAAATGGCCATCCCATATGAGTCAGTGCCTTACAAATCCCAACTAGTCTTATAACTCGATTTGTAATTGTTAGGGCACCTAAACTTAAATCGTTAGAAATATTTAGCTTTATATGATTCTCTGATTGATCAATACCTACATATACTCGATTAAGTCCTTTATCTGATACAATATAAGAAGGACTCTCAGAAGATTTTTTAAACTTTGGATTACCCTTTTTTTTATCACCTAAAGCTAAGATTCTATCCAATTCCAACAACCTTACTAGATCACCCTCATGCACACTTATAATCTCATTGCATACTTTACACTCCATGTTTTTAGTAAAATAAGTGTTATTGCCTAACCCTTCAGGCAACAAATGCTCTTCAGGAAAATCATTGTCTCTTGAACCACAAAAAATACACTGTTTATTGAATCTTTGAATTACTAGTTTTTGGTCATTATGGGTTGCTCTATCTTCCGCAATTCTGTGTTGAATTATATCTACTAGATGATATGACAACGCAATCGCCACTTCGATTATTTAATACGTCGCAATAATGTTATTTATAAAAAGGCAAGATTAATAAGTATCTCTCTAAGCCCTCTGTTCAAATAATTAGGATTAGATAAAGCCCATCATAGTTCAAATCATCAATATTATATCTCTAAGCTCCAAGCTCATTACCCACCTTTCATAAATAGATAGTGACTTATCCCGTCTAACTTCTATTTCGTGCCTACGCTCTGCAAGTACCTGCTCGACCGATGCATTTTTCTGCACTAAAGAAAAAACCTCCTATACGTTGTCGGGTACTTCCTCGGGTAGACAGTGCAATTTCGGGTGTCCTTTTCAAGTTGCAATGAAAACTACAACCCGTCAGTTAGTAATTTCACCTTAAATAACCGTACTTTTTAAGTGCTTCTTCCAACATTCGTTTCTCATCTTCATCCAATTCTTTTTGGAGAACAGAAAAAACTGCCGTATAGTACGGTTCCATATTCTCAAAATCAATCTCTCTTATTAACGAATCCCCAAAACTCCTATGCCATTTAAAGGATTGATTTTCCCGATTAAATTCTCCGTCTGCAAGAACAGGTATCTGAATAGAAAAATTTCCAAATGACACTTTGAAAACCATGTACGGATAGTTTATTTCTGATATCTGTTGCTGTTTACGTCTAAATAGTTGCACGTTGGTTCCATTGAAGGGATTGAATCCTGGTTGAAATTCCATAACTCCTCTATCTATTTCAATCTCATGCCCCCCTGCTTGAAAAACAATCAGAGTAGACATAAATCGCTCTATTTCCTGGAATGGTACTAGAGTAATTGCCATCTTTAATAACGCATAGTATAGATCAACTGGATTATATCTTTGTCTCTTATATTGGATAGTCATTTCGTTATTATCAACAGTAACTCTCTTTTCATCAATACGATCAATTATGAGCTTTCGAGCATCCCCATCAAACTCAGGTAAGATAGGGTCGTTTTTACGATATTCAATTCTATGACCAGTTCTAAGATCTTTATCTGTTAATGAGGTCTTTTTACCGTAGACCTCAGAAATCAACTTTAACGGAAGAACATATTTCCCTAACGCATCTTCAAACTTGCTTCCGAAAATCTCCTTGTTACATCTACTACACTCATATTTTGAAAACAATCTTTTGTTGCCAAGTGTCTCTGAGACAACATGTGTATTATCTCTAAAACTCACTTCGTCAATAGATTTGGCACAAAATCTACACAACCGTTTACTGAGCGGTTCTGATAAAATAATGTGCTCTTGGGTCGTATCATTTAATTGGTGGAGATCTTCAATGCAATCATATAAGAAGTCAAATGCCTCATTCATATTTTTTCACCCCGGTGTCATTATTTAATAAATACAATATATACCTTATCTAAAAAGCAAGGGCTCATCTTCCTTGTAAATAGTTATCTTGTCCTTCAGGTCAACCGAAAGGTACTTGATTAGGTGCTACGCAGCGAGTAAGGTAAAGTCACCAAAAATTCAAACTCTACAGTTGGATTGATCGACTTTACTTTGGACTTACCTTCAAGCAACCTCTTGATGTCCTTAATTAGACCCGTTTCCATTCAGCGAAGCAGATCGTTGTTCTGTAGCTAATAATATTGTAAATGTCTCTGAGTGTGGTTTTTATATCTTCGAAGTCTTCAACTGACAGTTTACAATGGTAATCTTCGGAACTTCCGGTTATTTTGTCAGCAATAAATTGATTGAAGCGATCTCGCAATTCAATTTCGCGATTGTATGGTCGGCTCATAGTCCCCCCTCAGGATAAATATATAGTTCATTATACTCATCTGGGATTATTTGCATATAGAAGGCTGTGTTATTTTTCATTAGTATGATTAGATTTTGTAATTTGGTGAGTATGATTGGAGAAGCGTCTTTGATGACCTGCTGCTATAGGAATATCCGCTACAAATGAAATGGATGCCGATTTTTGCGGTAGTTTGAACCGCCACATGCAGGGACATACCCATAATCGGTTCAGTCTATCCCCCAATGCAGACGAAACCTGATTTCCCTTCTAGACCAGTGAAATAATCATTAAAAATAATTTAACTGCTGAAAATACTGCCATGTGTGAGATACTTATACAAAAAAGAGACTATCAAATGACATACCCGAAAATCTCACCGCTTCGCCTTATAAAACTCATGATACAGCTTCATGAGCGCCCTCTTCTCTATCCGCGAAACATTACTCCGCAAGATCCCCAGCTCCTTGGCAATCTCCCTCAGCGTCTTCTCTTCTCCACCTGTAACAAGTCCGAATCTTCCAACGACAATCTCTTTTGCCCGATCATCCAGAATATCGAGGTTAAGATAAATCTTGCTCTTCTCGATTTTAAGATCTACTTCTTTTATAACATCATCAGCTTCGGAGCCGAGGATATCGATTAATGTGATTTCATTACCTTCCTTGTCTGTCCCAATTGGATCGTGCAGAGAAACGTCTTTCCACGTTTTCTTCAAAGATCTTAGATGCATCAGGATTTCTTTTTCATTACAACGTGCTGCAAATTTTTCCGGTAGTATGCCACAATATCATCGATTGAGAACAAACTGCAGGTATATGATTTTTTCCGATGTAACAATTGTTATCTGGTCAATCTGGCTTATGTACAAAGAATCCAAGGTTATATTATTTTTCTGGATAGTGTAGAATTGCGGTTCAGCCAGCCGAGGAAAAAAGCTTTTGTTGAAAAATTAATGGAGTATGTAAAGAAGAAAAACTTATGAGTTAAATCATCAATAATATATTAGGCATCTATTCAAAACTGTTTATCATTCGCTCAGCCGGGCTGATTGAGATTGTATTCTGTATCTTTATACTCACACTCCCCTTTCAAAAAACAAAAAGTTATGGAATGAAATTATTAATCATTACACCTTTCTTCTTGATCCATTTTATTTTTAGCCTTTTACTTGCCCTTCTTTTTCGTAGAACGCAAGTTTTTGAACACGACAAAACGAATAAAATGTTGATTATCACTTTTTCATTAACCTTTATTGTTGTTACAGAGATCATTACTTCTTTTAGCCGTTCATTCGAATGTACGATTAGAGGTCATTTACCGCAAACTGATGGCGTAAAATAAGTTGTGTACCAAGATTTGGAGCCTAGTCAGGCAACAAAAAAGTAGGGTATTCTCGGGATTACGACACCACCAAGAAGGGACCCTACTCAATGACTATTGTACCCGAAAATCTAATGAATAATCTATTTGAAAATCTTGTCACTCAGTTTATCAAAGACAATCTAGAATCTATGATGCGTGCAGAAATCCAAGCGTTTATGTCAAGTGATGAAGCTGGCGCACGCAATAGCCGCAACGGATATTACACTCGGAACCTGCACACAAAGTATGGCAACGTGGAGGATTTAGAGGTTCCCCGCGACCGTCAGGGCTTGTTCCAAACTCAAATGTTTGAGCCGTACCAGCGAAGAGACGGTTGGCTGGAAGAAGCGGTGATCCAGATGTATAAGTCAGGCATGGGCACCCGGGATGTGGCCAGATTTATTGAAAGTATGTTTGGCAGCCACTATTCCCCCACCACCGTCAGTAATATTACAGCTACGGTACTTGATGACATCCACCAGTGGCAGAAGCGCCCATTAAACAAACGCTACTCTGTGATCTACCTAGATGGTCTGTACGTGAAACTCAAGCGTAGCACCGTGAGTGGTGAAGTGGTTTATTTCGCCATGGGGATCGACGAAGACGGTCATCGCCAGATCCTTGGTTTTTACGTAGGCGGCCAGGAGAGTACGAACGGCTGGCGAGAGGTGTTGAAAGACCTTTATGACCGCGGTGCCCAGGAAGTCTTACTGGGTGTATTTGACGGACTGCCGGGTCTCGATGCAGCATTTCGTGAAACCTATCCGAAGGCAGATGTGCAGCATTGTATCGTCCACAAGGTGCGTTCGACCTTCCCGAAAATTCGAGTTCAGCACAAAACGGAAGTGATTGAAGATCTGAAGACCGTCTATACGGCTGCAGACCACGACTTGGCTCGGGCTGCGTTTGACACTGTAAAGGCCAAATGGGGCAAGGTTTACCCCAAAGAAATACGGTCTTGGGAAGAACAATTACCGACGCTGTTGACCTTTTACAAGTATCCTGCGCTCATTAAAGAAGCAATCTACACGTCTAATCCGATTGAGCGAATGAATAAGGAAATCCGGAAGCGCCTGAAACCCATGAACAGCCTCACCAATATGGATGCGGCAGAGAAAATTATCTACCTCGACGTAATGGATTACAATGAACGTTTTAGCGAACGGGTTATTCGCGGCTTCGGTGATCTAGAGGTAAAGAAGAAACTAATCGAGATGTTTGAAAAACGATATCCAGAACAAGAAGACCAAGAGAAGTAACTTGAATTACCCTGTTCTTTGGGGCGGGTTTCCCCCGCCCCAAAGAATATCTGCACTACTAACAAACACCCGAGAAGTTACATTATACTCTCTTACACAAACTTCTTGACGCTACCCGCAAACTAGCAAAAAGATAAGAATTGGCATGGTTTTGGTATTAAAAGCATGCGCCACATTGCTGAACAATATAACGGAACACTGTACTTTCATACTGAGGAAGATATTTTTTATCTTCATATTTATTTTCCAAATTTCTGAGCACACCACAAAAAAACGATCAAGTAGCTATCCCAGATAGCCCTTGATCGTTTTTCATTTTTTATCTCGAAAAGGAGGTAAGCAGGTTGAAAATGAAACTGTGCAACTTTACGAAAAATTATTTTATACAAGCTATCAATCAGCATATCCCGCTATATGTACGGCTTCTTATTAACAACCGTTTCTTTTAAATAATCACCTGCATTCAGCGGTTTAAAAATGTACATGAGCAGAACCAAGTCTCAAGATTTGCGATAATAATAACGCCATCTCAGTAGACAATATTTGAAATCTTGTTGATCCGATCAGTTTATATAAGAGACATTCTCATGTACAACATTAACTATAACCAGTATATAAGCATTTAAATAAAGTGTTGATCGTCGGATCGTGACGAAAGAATAAAAATATAGACTATATATCAAGCTCGCGTAATAACCTTCTAATTGGATCTTCACCATCGTAATCTGAAAAGATTTTGCTCGCAATTTTCTTAGCATCTAATATTCCATAATGTCTAACAGAACCAGCTAAGTCACGATTAAATGTCCTAAGTTCACCAAACTTCCCACCAATCCCATCTTCTCTCCATTCCACTATCTTGGAAAACTCTATCCAATCAGGAATCTTATCTTCGAACATATTTATGTCGATAAATAAATTAGGACCGGCAAAACCAGCTTTACTCCCAGCTGAGTCGACTAAATAAGCTTTTGTAAAAGCAAAATTGGCTTGTAACTGGGATGTAAATCCATAAGTAGATTGGGCGTAGAAAGCTTCATGAACGGCTTGTTCCGAATTAATATCTCCTCTGTTCATTCTTGATAAAATATTTTCTAAATGTCCGTTATTGAACCAGTCATCTTCAATTCCAGTCATTCTTATTCCAAGTGCAATAACTGTTCTTGCACCCGGAAAGCCAGAATTATTTTCTATTTGATTTACATGGGAATGCAAGGAAATCATCCTCTGCAAAAAATCGATCGTAACACTATTGCTTCTATAAGAAAGATCTCGACTAAAAATAGCCCCATCATTTATACATATAGCAGGCAGATTTCTACTAACAGACGTTGAAATAATTTTCTGAAATTGCTTCAATCTATTTATCGCGCAAGTTGATAGATCATTAGTTGGGTCAAACCTTGCTTCTCTCAACATTGAACCATAACCAAGTAAGTCCATCCACGCTACACAAGATACTGTAAATGGTAATCTTCGACCTTTACCGAACGTAGGAGGTTGATACCCCTTATTTTTCCTCATTCTAAGACTCCCCTCTTATTACTAATCAAGCATTATCGAACCCGTGAAGCGATTCAAGCTGAAAAAGAAAATGCTGGTGCGATCATCGTGAGCTCTACAAGATGAGGAAATAATCGATAGCTCAAGTGGTACACATATTAATTTTACTATGATAAAAATGACGGCGATATTGATCAATTCACATTGACTTACTAGCTTTAGCTGAGGTTTGTCGGTGGTATGAAAATTTGGGGTTTCTCATCTAATACGAACATCTGGCTTTGCTATCATGAAACTCCCCCCTATTATATCGAGCTTATCCAGTGATCATCCAAACGATGCTTAAGCGGTCTGGAGGTATTTGAGAATCACAATCTTAATTTAAATAAGGTTCACCAGTTTCACTCAGAGGGATAATTTATCTGCGCTTTCCTTAAGTTTATACAACGACCTTAAATTTTTCACTGCGGCTATAAACATAATTGAAGCCTTCTCATATGTATTCGGTGTTGCAGGCTGTGCTCCAAAATGAATTGCATTCCTTGAATCCCTAATGATATCAGTCCAGTTTTGTATTTCGCGTATTGTGTTTAAATCTATTCCAGAGTCTATTTTTAAAGGTTTAAACCAATCTTGTCTATCATAAAGCTTTACAGTTTCATTCACCTTCCAAACAAGACTATCCAATCCCTTCAATTTTTCAATAAATGCTTCCCAGTCAGGTTTTTGTATCTTTACGTAGTGTGTTAGTGAAATTCCAAGCTCAATCCATGCACCTTCTACTGCTTTTCCTAACATTGTAATAGCAGGATGAAATAAATCATTCTTAAAACATGCTAACCCATCTTTTAACGCTTGAATAATATCAGGATGAGCATTCACTAATCCCAGATCATACGTATATACGTCGGGTTCAAAAAACGTTTGATTAGTTGACTGAGTCCTCCTAGAGTATGGCCTCATTAGATTAAGTGGTGTCGGTATAGTGACAAAATCGAATCTCCATCCAGAAGATTGTCCACCAGAACCAGGAATCACAGTTGTCCAATTTACACCATTAGGAATTGAGAATTGTTGACTACCTAACGGAATGAAAATAGAATTACATACTAACGAATGAACGGCTTCACAAAATGCTATTCCAAAAGAAAGGTATTTTGAGACTATTTGAATTTGGTTGTCTATTTCTACACTTTCATGAATAACAACAGTATTTGGTTTAGAGCAACTATGAAGTTTAACAAACTGTTCGAAGACCTCACTTGTATTAATATTTTCAGATTGATTGTTGATGAGATACGATTTAGCAAGTGCGACCATATGAGGATTGACACTTACAGATTCTTTGATTTTCCGCTCTATTTGATGAATATTCATCCTTGTTCCCCTTCTTCCAAATTTTATAGTAGTTCATTTAATTATACTTTATCATCCCCGATTCAAATATTGGCAAAACATCTTTTTGCTCACTCCTGTTATCTTTATAAAGACGTGAAGTTGGGTATTCCAAACTCTGATATAACCTTATTGTAAGGCCTACCGTATCCGAGTTCGGTTCCTACCACTAACTCTGCCACGAGCTATTGCCGCTTCAAGACTATACTTGGCTTTTTTGAATAATACTTTATCACAAACTTTTCTTCTAATTTCTTAAAAAGTACCATCATTTCTTTCGTATCTTCTTGATATTTGACGCTCAAATTATCATCAGACATTACTCCTAAAGCTAGTTTTTTCTTAATGCACCATTAAAATATTGTATTTATCTTTATCTTTCAAATATTGCTTCAATTTCAGAAATATAAAATTCGCCTGACCCGTAGTCACGATCATCTTCATAATTCATATCTTTAAAATAGGCATCTATAACATTTTCTATATCAATTGTGTTAAAGCTATATGAATTAGGGATATTTATAATTCTATTTATATTTTCGTCTAATAAAGATAGTTTTTCTTGTATCTCTTTTTCGATATCATGACTTATTTTTTCCTCTAAAGAGGATACTACAGCATTTGTATCAATTTCCACTTCTTCATCATAACCATAGTACATGACTTTAGTGTTTTCTTTCAATAATTGCCCAATATCATAACTATCGCAGTAACTTGAAGCATCTATATTTTCTGCGAAAGATAATATCGCTACATCCATCATTTCTTTACATAATGACTTAAACCATAAAAATTCCGTACTATTTTTCTCATAACTTTCATTCAATACATTTACTGCATCAACTAATTCTTCTAAATCTAAACTTAACAATAAATTGTGGATATTAATTTTATCTCCAATAAACTTCTCGATAGAGTAATATGAATACAATTCGCCAGTAAACAAACACTTTATTATATCAATATGAGATAACCAATTCTTTTCTTGAGAATAAATATAAAAAGAATTATGTAGATAATTAAAAACAATTTGTTTATAACTAATATCCTTTATACAATGTCTACAAATATGTGCCACAATAAAATAATTTTTTTCATGTTCAGTATCAAACTCAATCTTATTTATTTCTCCACTAATAGTAAGTTGTAGATAGACGCTAGCTAATTCATCATCAGAATAACACCGTTCTAACTGACTGAATTTACATATAGATTTACGCACTTCTTTTAGCTCCAATTTGTTTTTAATAAAAACAAGTTTCAAATAATCGTTAACGGAAGGATTCAATACACCAACATACATTTTCCCCTTTTTATCAATAATATTTATGATAGACTGATTCAATCGTGATAAAATTAATTCGAAATTATCTATTGTGGAATCATAATTCCTCATTTTTGATAACCGATTGTCAAAACATTTTTTTAACACTTCATATTCAACATTAGTATCAGTTAAAGAATATAATGTTGATAAAAAAGCCCTATCAATATCTTGAAGTCGTCGATCAAATTCATTTTTCCAAATGTCATTCGGATTTGAAAGATTATCAATAATATAGTCATGATACTTAGGAGGAGTTACTTTTAAATAATTAACTTCATAAGTCACATGATCAATAATCCGAGGGGTGTAATTACTATGTTGAACAATTTTTAGATAATTTTTATTTTCTTTTATAGTTGTAAAGTATTCTGTTGGGATACCTTTATAAATTAAATGATTATAAAATATCTTTGCTTTCTCTAACGGAGTTATTTCATCCATGTTTATAATGAAATTTTTTATTTTCTTTAGTTGAAAGAAATTATCGAAATCTATAGACCGTTCCTTCGCTTCGTTGAAAATAGTAATTCTTGAATTCAAAATAAGTTTTTTATTACTCGATAATTTCACATATTTCATCAAAGAAAGTAATTCACTTTCTTGTGTCTGCTTCATATTAAAATAGTGTTGACCTAAGCAATCATCTAACAAAACTAATTCTTTACAGTCTTTATCACTTGATAGTGATTTTTTTATGTCGGTAATATCGCCATTGGTTGTGTATCTTACTCTATAGCCTTGTGAAGCGTAATATAAAACCAACATTTTTGAAGTAGTTGTTTTTCCGACTCCAGGTCCTCCTGTTATCATAAGTAATGGATTATTCCCCAAATGTTCGATACATTGTTCGTAGATTTTAGTCTGAACAAAATACTTAGAATCTTCTTCTATATCAGTAAGAAGAGTTTCACAATCAATAAATATATTATTATTATAAATCTCGTCTAAAATATTGGATGCATAAAGCCATAATTTGTAATGCTTTCTAACCACATCTAAGTTCTCTGGCTTTTGCAAAAATTCATCAATTTCCTTTAAAGTAATTATATTTTCATCCGTTTTCATGAAATCAGAAAACATATCATATAGTTCACTAATATTACGGTCAGTAAGTTCCATTCCACAACAGATATAATATTGAGTAGGCTTCCATTTATGAACCTTCTCAATTTCCTTTTTTAATGAAGTACGCAAACTAGGAAACTTGCTTCCAATATAATGTTTTACCTGTACGATAATGTTATGTGTATTAGTATTATCGGTTAAATCGATACCGCCATCTCTACCCTTTGAAAATAATCGCAAACGTTTTGATAGTTTTTTTTCCATAACATCTTTACAAAGCTCTTCAAATTCTACATCATTTAAGTTTGCATAATTAAACACCTTCATCACCCCTCTATTTATATAAACCTGAAATACTACCTTTGATGGATTATGTTGATAAAGATTTGTTTCTGATTTCTTTATAGATATTTGAATAGATCCATAGGATAGTTATTTCCTCCTCTGACAAATCACGAATTTATGAGCGTTTAAAAGAAAAACTAGCATAATGCCTTCGTTTGGTATCCACTGAATGTTTAATATTTTGAATTTTTAGACATAGAATATTACCTTTCCTTTGGTACTTAATTAACGGTTCTTCTTAAAGACCTATGTGGTCTTTCGATCGTCACTACAACTCGTTTCATTTCCACCTATACCATCACAGTACTCATAAAACATATCTAGTTCAAATACTTCAGACATGTTTTGATATTGATTCGTCATCTCTTTATGAAGGATATCTTGATTAACCCCCATAATATATCTTTGTAATTCATCTTTCTTATGATGATATTTTTCTAAATTCGCTAAATTGCTCCAACAGAGTAGCAGCCCTCTTATATGAGCCAATGTATAGTAAGTTTGAGATCGATTAGACAAATTGATTTTGCACAAATAACTCGAAATATATTTCGACATATAATCAAGATTAAAATCAATAATCCCACTAGTAAGTATATATTTTTCTTGATAAAATTTCGCACGAACTTCAGAGCGATTTTGGAAGATTCCACCGATTATGTCGGAAAAATTGCCTTTATCATAATTTTCAAACACATTTCCATACCTCTGAATTAAAGAAGTAGGGTATGTAAAGCAAAAATCATAATAATGTACTAATTCGTGAACAATTATTGATTCCACAATTATTTCTCTATACTTTGGTGAACCATTTACTTTATCTAATCTATTCCAATTGATAATTATCATTGGCATATTACTTTTCTTATTTTCTTCATTCTGAAAAAAACAAGGAATAAACATTCCATTTTCATCTCCACCATTTAAAGTTTCAGGTTGAAAATGTATCTTTTTCACATCAGTCACATAATCACTTGAGATAATAATATGTATTTTGTCGGTATCAACAATGAATTCGTTCTCAAAAAATAAAATTGCGTTTGAAATTAGCTCTTTAATTATTTTATAATCTTGTTCCAATTCTGTCTCAACAAATACATTTTCAATTTTAAAATTCAATTTTTTCACTCCTCTTATACACATCTTAGAATCTTCTTTGTTTATGAACTATTAATCACTCTATCACATTGAAATTGGTCCAATAATTTTAAGCATTTGAGTTTATTTCTTATCGATCAATATTATTAATCCAAGCAAGACACAAATAGAAAAACTCATGTCTACACATGAGTCATTAATGATTTTTTGATAAATCTCACTCTATTGAAAAATCCAGATAAGCAATATTGATTTTTTTCAATACAAATTTGATTGTTTACAAGGTCATCTGTAGTCCATATATCTGTTTTTTTAAATAGTTTGCTATATCGAGCGAATTGACGTCTAATCTCTTTAGCCATTCAATGCAATAATCAGTACTTATATTTTCATGATTCCCAATAATTTCAGACAATTTTATTGCTGCTTCTCTTGGAAGTCCAATAGCCATAAACTCCAATGCAGCTACAGCACACGCACCGTACTCTAAGTAAGCTGATATATTTATAACTTTTTCTGACTCTTCAATCTTACCTATGCTACGTAGAAAAATCTTCAATACCTCAACATATGTTTGTGTGTATTTAACCGTTTGATATCTTAATACATTATTAATAAATTCGATTTGATCTTTGACGTGTTTTGTTATTTCTCTCTGTCCACTACTCAATACTGTTCTATCAAAAAAAACTAACTGAGCTAAAGGAGTTCCTTTCATCCATTTAAGCCCTGCAGTAGTAATCTTTCTTTCAAACTTTTCACTCCAAATCCCCCCTAAAAAAAGATGATTAACAATTCTTACAATTAAATAAAAATTATCAAATCCGTTCTCACTCAAGGGGAAGGCAGGTAAAAAATAATAATATTTATCTTTGTTTTTCTCAAAAAACTCCCACAAAGCATTAATTTTATCAGGCATAATCCCTGGATTTTTATAAAGTAATTCCTTAGGGGGCTGGAATCCATCTATTGTTGTTCGAGTAATAACATCTATTTCTTTTAATGTATTAACATTATGCTCTTTACTATATGGAGAGTGTTCAAGGTTCCTTCCCAATAGTCTTTCTTTGATAATTAACGAAAAAAGCTGTTCATTATAATCATCTTTACCTGGAGGGAGATTTTGGCTTTCAATAAATTCTTTGAATTTCACACTATCATTTATCAATCTTATTTCAGAGGAAGGAACAATTTCTTGATATCTTTCTCCTAAGACAGGATTGATTACCCAACTGTCTAATTCAATACAAATAATATTTCCCGCAAAGTCGTTCCCTATGCGACCAGCCCTCCCAGCCAAATTCCAGAAACTAAGATTATCAATAGCCTTATGTTTGCCCTTTTCTGGCTTATACACAAAAATGTTTTTAGCAGGCATATTAACACCTTCCAATAGTGTTGAGGTACAACTAACTATTTTGAGGGCACCAGCTTTAAACAACTCCTCAATCCCTGACCTAATAATTGCAGGTAGAGCACCAAAATGAAATGCCAAACCACGCCTGATAAAATTAGCAAGTTCATAGTTTTTCGTTATATATTCTTCTATAAAATCTGCAAATTCATCTAAACGTTCATCATTTAAATAAGGAAACTGCCCACTATCAAATAGTTCTCTTATAACATCGGTGGAAATCATTGGTTCATTCGCATAAATAATAGATGTTTGATTATTCCAAAGATATAATGCTGCGTTAGCTAGTACTGTGGGCACTGTATTTTGTGAACCAGGATACTTCTTACTACCAATGATAATTTCATCATCTTCGTAAAGAGCACTAACATGTAATTCTTCGTAAACCATTTTCACCTTTATAATATTTTGCCTAACTAATGGAAAATCGTCTTTTTCCTTTAGTCCTCTATCGAAGTTAAAGGTCTCTAAAAGTTTTTGTGGGTTTTTAACAAGAGGACTTGAAAATAATATCCTCGCATCTTTCCATAGTATACGTGCAAACTTTATCGCATTTTCAAGTAATACCCCTCTTCCTCCATATTGGATATTGTGTGCTTCATCTATTACAATCATTTTAGTTTTTAGTTTTTCTACATCTGGTTTATTACATAACTGGTATAATCTCTCTTGGGTTAGAACCAAGATATTTGATCTGTCTGGATCTTCCACTATTACTTCAGTCTCAGATGAGCAGCCTACATATATATTCGTTAAGCCTAACTCCGCTATATTACCAAGGAAATCATTCATAACTTGTTTAATTAATGCCCGTGTAGGAACTATATAAATTACCGTAGCTCCCTCGTCCTTACTAATTATATTTAAAAGCACTTTTAAAAAAACATACGATTTCCCTGCTGAAGTAGGCGCTGATATACTGATTCCGTTTGCATCTTCCTCTAGCATATCAACAACTTTCTTTTGAAAATTAGTTAATAGATATTCTTTCCCCGATAGCATTCTAGTATTCGCATATTCAAGTACATGTGCTTCAAAAAATGCCATACCACTTAATTGATTTTTATAGTTATTCATTTCATAGCGATTTTCAAGTAATTTCATGCCTGGATAGTTCCCAAGTTTTCTTAAAATTAACAGTGAAGCCATTGACACACCACTTGAGGAATTTATTAATGGTAAGGTTGTTGCAATGTTTAACGCATTCTGCTGATTTTGAATTTTGCTCGACGAAGCTAATAAATTACCTGATTCTAATAGTATTCTCATTTCGTCATCTGTTAATTCTTCATTTGTTTTGTCGAAAAAGTCCAACTGAATTTCCATCTTCTTTATTTTCCTCAGTAAGATTCCTAACTGTTCATTAGATTCAAGTTGGCTTATCATAGATTCAAAACTCATGACTACACCTCATTTCTAGACAAGTTTTGAAATAAGTAGCTTCTCAAAATCGGAAATTTCATTAAATGGGAGTAAAAACCAATTTATTTTTATTTTTTTTACATCACTAGTATTAAGTAACTGTTTACAAATAAATTCATGATTCCTACTAAACTCTTCAATAAAATAGTGACTCAATTGCTTTTCGATAAGAGGACCATTCATCCCATCCTTTTCAAGCATCATTAGAAGATCAGAATCATATCCAGTAAATACCGTAAGTTCTACACCAACTTGGCTCCATTCCCGATACTGATAAAAATTATCGATTAAATTCTTTAATGGACCATTTCCTAAATTATCGTATGAATACTGATCATAGAATAGGATATCACCTTCTAAATTAACAATTGATTCTAATTCCTGTATTAATGTCGAAATTCCTGTTTCGAAGCTTTTATTCAAAATACCACCACCAATAAATAAAACTAATTGGCTATTCTTCATACCAGCATGTACATCATTAGAAACATAATTAAGTTTTGAAGATGATCTACCATTCCTAATTCTTGTGTACATTTTGGGCATCTCTAAAATTCCCTCTATTAACATCCAGAGAAGCATCGATCCTAGCTTTCCACCGTCATGAATCTCCGCAACTAATTTATTTATCCTTTTGTAAATATCCAAATGTTTATTAAGATCACTAGATGCACTAGCTAAATCTGTTAAATCACATGCATATTGATTTAGTACTGCTGCCAAATGATTAGCTAATTCGTCCACTTTTTTAGTACCAGAATCATTATATTTTAAGTAGTAAAAGTCAATATTCATATTAATTTCATTATGTAATAAGGAATGATCTAGCTTATTAAAAAGATCGGTGCAAACTTTCTTTTGTAACTGTAATCTTTTTTTTAAAAATTCATTTGTATTTGCTATAGAGGAATCAATCTCAACACCATTTTGTAGTAAAAACTCCGCACACTTATAAAAACTAACTGATTTAAGTTGGCTCTTCACAGCACTGTATTCTTCCTTTATAATGATTCCCGTGACTTTATTGTTAACTATCAAGGGTGCACCAGAAATTCCAGCAAGACCATAAGGCCATTCATCTTTGATATAATTACTTGTTAATTGCTTATCATATGTTTTAGAGTCATCAAAACTACTATCAAAATACAAATTTCCAATCAAATAGCAATATGTACTCCCTTCTTCCTCGACATTCCATTCTCTAGGATAACCCATGGTTTCCCATTCATCTTCTTTGCTTTCATAATTATTACTGTCAAGTGATAGCCACTCTTGAATATGATCTATCTTCCCATCAATTTCTAGCAGTGCAATGTCATGTTCTATAGATTCGGCAACTACTTTTGCTCCTTTAATAATAGATTTTTCACTTCCAGCATAGAATTCAAGTTCTATCGGCTCATCGTTGCTTATATACTCTTTAACACAATGTCTTGCTGTAATTGCTCGATTTTCGCTTATTAAGAACGCTGTCCCTTGACTCCCACATATAATTTTTGCAGTAATGTGGTACAAATGTTTGGCTGTGACTATGAGAACCTTCCTCCTCGTATTCGTTTAACGAACATGTATTATTGTTGGAACCTCTTTTTTTGCTTGAACTAAATCATTAGTGTAATCAATACTATAACTAAACTCTTCCATCAAACTAGCGTCATTAAATTTATTAAGAATCATAAAGGGCTTATAATTAAAAATAAGTTCTTTATCCAGTGTATTATCCGTTGTTATTATTCTATAAATAGTCTCAATATCAGGATGACTAAAGTTCTTTCCCTTACCATTCGTTGAGAAGAGGTATTTTTTTGAGTTTATTAGTTTTAGCAAACTAACACTTGTATTATGCTTACTTCCATGGTGAGAAACCTTAACTACATCAAACCACATTTTTTCTTGGTTTGTTTTTTTTAATATTTTCTTTAAATTGGACTCAACAACTTCTGGATGACAATCTCCTAAAAAGAGTAGACTTTTCCCTCTAAACTCTAATATAAATGCTATTGAGCTTCCATTAACCACAGCTTTATCAGGTTCAAAATTTTTCTTTGCAATCTCTTCTACACTTTCTTTAATTGAAGACACTTCGTTAACTTTCCTTTTCTTCAACTCCATTTGAAGATTAGACATAAAAAATTCAAAAGCATCATCCATTAATTGATCGCTTTGAACAGTACTCTCATAGCCTATTGAAGATAACTTCTTCTCCCACTCATGACCAAGTAGCTCAAGGTTTTCAAGATTAGGTGATAATAACGTTAATGATACCTCATCATTAATGTTATAACTGTTTGATATTTCTTCATTGACAACCACTGCTCCATATTCAAATGAGCTATTCCAGTTGTTTACATACCCATTTTTTAATATTAATGATCCAAGAGTTGATCCTTGTTGATAACCAACATCAGATACTTCTCTTACTCCTAATTCTCTAGGATGTCCTTTTTTTAAAAGATCTTCAATAACTCCATTTGATGAATTTCCAGTTTCATTTTGTGTCTTGTGAAATTGAACATGTCGAAAGCTGTTATACCATATTTCTTTTATATCAATAGAACCTGATGTACCTGCATATCCATTTTTATTAAAAAATCTAATACCGCCTAATATATGGTCTTCGTCAATATGCGTAAATATTAATAATGAGATTCCATCTGCTTCTATTTTTTGAATCTCTTTGCTAATATAATTATCATACGTAGTGGAAAAACCCATATCTACCATAATATGTGTATTTGTATCCCCAATACATGATATCAAAAAGCTATCTCCATATGAAGCTGGAAACATTTTAATCTCAATCATAGCGATCTCTTCCTTATGTATATTTATGACCTGAACTAGTAAGTGAATTTCTAATATATATATTACCTTATGATGATTGATAAAAATGTCGAAACCTGTCATATTCCCAGAACCTTCATCAAATGAATTATTTCAACATTTTTTTGAGGTAGCAACTTTGATACCAAGTTCATACTGGATCAACAAAAAAAATCTAACGGAGAACAATATATCAATCAATGAGGGGCAGTCTTGGCTTTTTTTTCTCGTTTATGGCTGTCGCTCTTTGAATTTTACCAGGACGATCTAACACCTAATTTGAGCAAATTCATTGTTTATTCAACCTTTATAACTATGCAAAATCCCTGACTACTTAAGATGTCTGATTATTGGGTCAGAAGCCTTTTTCACAGATATATTTAATGAACCAATGATCTCAATTTAGATCCTAAATCAGACCCTAAGATTAATTTGAATTTAATAAGAGAGGATTAAAATTAATAGCCTTCGTTGTTGTTTTATCTTCACTAGGTAGCAACACAGAAAGCGCGTTCCCGATAAAATGGAAACACGCTTTCTGTCTTAACTTATGGTTAAGTCCCTCACTTAACTTAATCAGTGTCTTTTCTCCGTACCTTCCCGTTCGCTTTAGCAATAACTGCCTTTGAAACACAATATGTTGACCTCGGAGTTTGTTCATATCATCTTGAAGTTGTGGACACGATACGATGTCACAACACCCAACTGCACAATGATTACTTTCGAAAAAAACTGTACCTCTCGAATCATTCTAGTCCATCTAGCTGAGACTGTGTCTCCACCATGCTGGCATCTGGGGAATCATGTGTCCACCAACACGTTCATAGGGCTTTTGATAATGAGGATAATATTAGTTTTTTTATATGCACAAGTAATTCAAAAAAAATTTTCGTGGGAATATGACAGATAGGTATAGGTAAGAGAACCAATTTAGTCCATTCGGCACAGGATTGGCGGAATAAAAAACCATGAGGGATATACAACCATATATCCCTCATGGCATAGAATAAAGATTATTATGTTGAAAATCCTACTTCGAACAAATTACCATTGATTTCAACACTTGATGTCTCAATCAAAAGCTCTCTCCCCCAAATCTCTAATAAAAAATTAGGTTTTGATGTTAAATGAGAATATTCCTTCGAAGTTGAACTTACCTTTATTTCTTTTGTTCGTTCTTTTTCAAATGTTATAGAGGTTAATTCTAAATAATCATCCTCTTCTGGTTCATAAGGAGGTTGATCGTTTAAATAATAAAGTGCTTTAACATTATTAAATTTTAATTGGTGAAAAGTAGTCGCACCCTTATCTATCACTTTAATCTCAAACAAGATAAAATGATTGAATAAATCAATAACCTGCTTCTCAATAATGCCTGACCATAGTCTGTTCAAGTAATCCTGCAATTTATCCAATTTGTCTTCACCTCCTACTTCCCACCTGTTTTCACATAATTGATATTCATATTTTGAATTTGTTCTAAATAATTATCAGTTAAATTGATATGTGTAGATGCCATGTCGCTTGACAGTTTGCCCTCCAGTGTAAGAGTACCTTTATTTCCTACAGACACTCTGAAGTAAGCACTGTCTCTTCCTCCAGAACCTGCATTCATTACCCTTATCATAATAGGTTGATTCTTTGAAAGGGGATTAGCAATGTTAGTAACTTTCCAACCATCCCCGCTCGCCTCAACTACTTTCCCACCATATTTGCTGCCCAACGAATTAGCTGCAGATTTGGTATCAATAAGATTTTTAACGACATTCACCAGTGGCAGAAGCACCCGTTAAACAAACGCTATTCCTTGATCTATCTGGACGGTTTGTACGTGAAGCTCAAGCGTAGCACCGTGTGTGGTGAAGTTGTTTATTTCGCCATGGGTATCGACGAAGACGGTCACCGCCAGATCCTTTGCTTTTGCGAAGGTGGCTAGGAGCGCGCAAACGGCTGGCTTGAGGTGCTGTGAAAGACCTCTACGACCCTGGAGCAGCCCAGAAAGTCTTGCTGGGCGTGTTTGATGGACTGCCAGGACTCGATGCCGTGTTCCAGGAGACCTATCCGAAAGCCGATGTGTAGCACTATATTGTCCACAAGGTTCACGCTACCTTTCCGAAGATCCGGATTCAGTACAAAACAGAAGTCATTGAGGATCTGAAGACGATTTACACCACGCAGGACCACGATCTGTCGCTTGCTGCTTTTAACACCGTGAAGGCGAAATGGGGAAAGCCGTACCCGAAAGAGATGCAGTCTTGGGAAGAACAACTATTCACCTTGCTAACGTTTTACAAGTATCCCATACTTGTGAAAGAAGCGATCTACGAATGAACAAGGAAATCCGAAAGCACCTGAAGCCAATGAACAGTCTCACCAATATGGATGCGGCAGAGAAAATCGTCTACCACGACGTAATGGATTACAATGAACGATTTAGCGAACGGGTGATCCGCGGCTTCGGCGATCCGGAGGTTAAGAAGAAGCTGAACGAGATGTTTGTAGCCCGATACTCGGTGTAGGCAGGGCGGGAATAAACAGCCTGATCCCCTTGTTCTTTGAGGCGGGGTTCCCCCGTCTCAAAATCCACACCTACTAACAAATACCCGAGAAGCTACTTTCTACTCTCTTACACAAACTTCTTGACGCTACCCAGTCAAGAAAGTGACCATCTTAGTTTGTGATCCATTTGGAGTCCGAAAACTTTATTATCTTTTTTATATTCAGGATTTTGTATATTGTTTAAGATTGCAGGTATTATTTTATGCTCATCAAAGACAATCTTATCCACTTCTGAGCTCATCCTTGTAAGAATTGAATGATCTTGGGTTAAATTATACTTCAAAATTAAATTTCGGAGGATCAATGACATTTGTTCTATATTTTTGTAAGAATTGAGTATAGTATGATCTGTTTTTAGTAAACCATTTCTCTGCATATATTCAAGACGCATTATCATTATTTTTTTATGTTCCCATAAAGAATGGAATGGTCGAATGTCGTACTTAACTTCTCCTTTAGATAATAAGTTGAGATACTCCTTTACTACTTCATAGGATTCTATTCCTTTTACACAACCATCAAAAGCAGACGACCAATTGGAAGAACGCTGCTCTGGAGATGAGCTCTTCCAATATCCATAAATTGAATCAACAACACGCATTAAATCGAACTCTTCAAATCTATCAGATCTATTCTTTAATAAACAAATCTTCGAATCTAAACGATCTCTAGCTTTATCGAGGGTATGATAAGCTAGATCAAACTGGGTAAACGAGCATTCACTGAATTGGTATTTTCCACTAAAGTTATCTGCTATATATAATATTTCTCGATTCAGATTATAGCCATAGATCATGATATCGTGAGGAAATGAATATTTATTAAATCCATATGAACCAGGAATATGTTTTTGCTCGACAACCATAAATAGATAGTAATTATTATTTATAAGTTCAATAATGGAATCTATTATCGTTGATCCCATCTTATTGATCAGACCTTTATCTACTAAATTTACATCTAGAAATGGGCAAAAGTTTGTCTTGTCTGGGAACCAATTAGGTTCATCCATGTTAATGAAAAAGTTTTTCGCTGGCTGACAATATAACTGAGAAAATCTACTTAGGAACCATGGGATGTATGACGTTCCATTGGTAGCAATAATCGAAAACACACTTCCATAATGCGAATAACCATCAACTATTGGTTGTACCACTGGTAATTTTTTTTCCAAAATCATTTGTTTCCGCCTCCTAACTTAGTGTGAATAAATCTATAGGTTGCCATCAAAGATATTCTCTTAAAAACTTTGTTAACTTGGGATTTCAGGACAAGGACAAGTTATATATATTCAACTCTAGTCAATAAACGACGACAATATTAAAAAATTCAGCATTGAATAATAGAATAGATTGCAACAATTGATAAGGCTATTTCTAATAAGTTAACGCATAAAAGAAATTTAAATATTAGAATAGAATTTTTATATAAGCATTTTGCATTAAACTAAGCCCTTGCTGTGTAAAAGAATTTTGAGGACAGTTTTTCAAGCTAAGTGCGACACATGGTCCATGAAAGATTCATGAGCGGATTTCCAACCTAGACATTTTCGAGGGCGTTGGTTAATGAGAAGGGTGGCATGAGCAAGTTCCTTATCGGTAACCTGCGCAAAGTCATGACCTTTTTGGAAAAACTCTCTAAGAAGTCCATTTCCATTTTCGTTAGATCCTCGTTGCTAGGAAGAGTAGACATCTAGAGCATGAAGGTTTCTAGTTTTCCATAGCTGACTCGGCTCTTTTCTAGGCTGGAGACGACTGTATCCAATTCCCAATGTCCAAAAGACTCTGGTTTCCGCACCTCTTTAGGACGCTGGCTAATGGGTTTCTCACCGAGAAAGCGTCCACGTGTCTCCATGGGCTTACGCCGTTTACCCTTATGTTTCCGCACTTTTCTCCTACAACAATGTGTCTAGCATAGAGCTCGATAGATTGTCTTGAAACATACCGCTCGGTTGGTCCATTTCAAACGATATATGATTTCTAGCTGACTACGTTCGATTATGATAAAATGAGTGTAGTTCATGTTCTGATTCTCCATGTGTAGGGGTGGTGTGGTAACTTCATTATACACGAATCAGTCATGGGCTATTTTTTATTCTCTTAGCAACTGACGCACTTTATATTACAATCGGTCATGCTCCTGACTTACGATCCTAAGCGAAAGATTTGAGAAATTCTTCACCCCGTGGATTCGAGGGGTACTGTCGTCTCGTCAAGGCATTATTCGCGCGTTACTCAAGGCTCCCTTAGAGAACATCGATACATTTACTGGGTTACAACGCAGACTCGAATTCGACCTTACCAATGTGTGCTTCGGCTGGATCGCTCGGCACCCTCCATAGCCACCTTAAGTTGTGTATTTGCCGATTTGACTCGAAAAGGTATCGGACAACGCTTGTTTGAGGACCTCGTGACTCAATGTCAGAAATCTGAAATCATTCACGGAACTCATGTCGCCATGGACAGCACAGCCAGTCATGCCTATGAGAAAAAGGAACCAAAACGTAAAAAGCGAGCTTACAGGCAATGCCAACTGAGGAGTCAAACTAGATACGGTTGGCAACAAAGTGAAGTGGTACGGCTATAAGCTGCATCTGGCCCTCGATATGAAGAGTGAACTTTCGATTGCCCTAAAGGTTACACCTGCTTCATGTGAACGATGGCAATTAAGGACCTACACGAAGCTAACTGGTCAACGATTTAAGCCTCGTTTTTTCATGCTGGATGCGGGTTATGACCAAATGAAAAAGCATACTTCAAGAAGAGATTGAAAGCGGAAAAAGAAGTCCAGATCATGAGAAACTTTATGCCAAGTACTTAGACATCAAAACGACGCCCGTTTGTGGTACAAAAGCCAAGGCTAAGCAGCATGCCATGGATGAAGCTAAGTTGAATTATGGTTAATTCGCCTTCATTAGTAATGAAATCAAAGATCCGATTGAAGCTCTAGAGATTTATCGCAACAAAAACCTTTTGAGCAGGCCTTTGGCAACCTTAATGAACGCTTAAACCTTCGTCGCTTATCCGTTTCTTCTGATGTAAGTCTTGATGGTAAGTTATTTGTAGAGTTTATTGCATTAATTTATCTTTCTTATCTGAAAAAGCATAGACAGGATCAAGTTTTATTTAATAAGTATACCATCCAGGGCCTTCTTGATGATCTAGATGTAATCAAGTGCTTTGAACAGCCGGGCGCTCAGATCCGCATAGGAGAAGTCACAAAGCGTCAAACGGCACATTACGAGAAGTTCGCCATATCGCCACCCACCTCGTTACAGTAGTTTCACTAATGCAGGTTAAAATAGATCTGATTTTTTTTCAAGGACCTCTTCAGAAAGCCCCTAATTTCTTTGAAGTACACTGCTTAGAATAGACATTGGATAATCCCCTGGTTTGTCCGATTAATTCTAGGAGGTGTATTTTTTATGGCAATCAAGGGACAAGGGTTTAAAAAGCATTCGTATGAGACTAAGATAGAGGCGGTACGCCTTCACTTAGCGGAAAAGTGAACCTATGTTAAAATCATAATTAATTTTGGAATCGCAAATAGATATCTTTTGAAAGTATGAAAAGGAAGTATAGAGAACTCGGTGAGTTTGGAATTACGGATCAATGAGGACGACGAGAGTCCCCCGTGTCACAATAGATGTCGTACCTCTCAATAGAATGAATTGTAGATAAAAAGGGAGAATGTGGCTCCCGAAAAATGAATCCATAAGTCAGATTACGAGGGACAGCGGACTATCCGAAGGGAACCTTTGTTAGTGGAAAAAGGAAGCACGAGCTAACGGACTAGTTGTGCCTAGTGGCGAAAAATAATCAGATAAATGGAGTACCCAAATAAGTTTTCCTTAGTTATATAGACGTAGTCGTTAAGTGAGATTGAGTTGTCCGAGTATTGTCGAACGATAGGCCTGTTTGTCGAGCAAGTGGAATCCTAGCGTGTAGCCTGTATGCAGGCCAACAGAGGAGTTACCGAATAAGCAACAAGACTAAGAATAAAAACTGCGTAATAAAGAACGTGAGAACAAGAACCTTGCTCGTGGCACCTGAATCGAATCAGCCCCCAATGTGCTTGAATTGTACTCTACCCTGGCGCTACAAGCACGGCAATATCATCCCGATACGATCGGACATTCCACAACAGCAAATCGGTCTATGGGGCATACGCCACAGTGGATATCAAAGAGATCGGGGTTCCACAAAGGGGTAGAGCTAGATGCATTACTTGGAATGATACGATTTAATGTGAGTAATTAGCGGAATGATAACTTGATATGGAATCATTCCGCTATTCCAAGAGGTACCTAGCCGTTCATCAATTGCTCCGTAATGAAAATCACTTCCTCCTGTCACGAACAATTCATATCGTAGGGCCAATTTATTGTATTCTTTCTGGTGATCGGGAGTATGCAACGGATGATAAGCTTCAATCCCGCCTAAACCAAGGTTCTTTAAGTATTGCAAAATGCTCGTTACTTCTTTGATATCATTACTGTAACGAATCGGGTGTGCAAGCACTGCAATACCACCAGATTTTTTAATTACATGAATAATTTCTTCAACAGTGACGTCTTGTTGAAAATGATAATGTTTAAATTCTTCATAATACTTACTTAAAAAATCATTTTCATTGGAAATGTATCCGACTGAAATCATCTCTTTACAAATAGATCCGATTCTTGAGTTTCCGTATTTTTGATTAATTTCAGTCAACTTGATTGAAACATCATGCTTGTCGAGATAGCGACAAAATTTTATTGCATTCGTCATTTTTCTTATGTGTACTTGTTTTACTAATGTATGAATTTCCTCGCCGTCTTCCTTATATCCATAACATAAAATATGTACTTCCTTTCCGTTAAAACGGGAGCTGAATTCTACTCCGTTAATATATATAGTCTCTTCAGGTAAATAAGGCTGAATGTCATCTACTGAATGAAGGAAATCATGATCGGTAAATGATACTATCCCAATCTTATTGCGCTTTACTCCCTCCATAACTTGCCCTACGGAATATACACCATCTGATTTTGTGGTATGAATATGTAGATCCACTTTTTTCATAAAAAGCATCTCCTTTAAAACGAATTTCATCTCACCTCTTCTGGAGTTTCTCCCCTCTCATCTCAAGATAGATTTTCAAAATAACATCCTCAATATTATTTTTCTCAAGATAAATATCGTGCACATCGTGTTTCTGTAATATTTCACTTATCAAGCGGCTGACCTGAATATCACGAGATTCTACTAGAATTGTAATTTTTTTTCCTTCTTTGCTTAAAATCCTTGTCCCTTTAGGAATATCAATCTCTTCATCATTCGCAAAATCAATATGAATTTTTTTACCAACAAAAAACTTCTCGAATAAATTATCCAGAGAATCATCAAAAAAAATCTCACCCTTGTTAATTATGATTAAGCGGTTACATAAGGATTGAATGTCGTCAAGGTCATGTGTTGTTATAAAAATTGTCGTTTTTCTTCTTTGGTTGATATCCTTAATAAACTGATGTATTTTCTTCTTCATTTCAATATCAATACCAATGGTAGGTTCATCTAGGAAGACTAATTTTGGGTTATGCAGGAAAGTACCGGCCAATTCACAACGAACTCTTTGTCCTAAACTAAGTTGGCGAACGGGAGTATACAACAGTTCTTCTAACTCCAATAAATCAACTAATTCATGTAGCGAGGCTTCATATTCTTCTTTCTTTAACTTGTACAACCGGGAAAGCAGCTTAAATGACTCTATCGGGGGCAAATCCCATACCAACTGGGAGCGTTGACCAAAGAGAACACCAATTCCCTGAACATATTCAGCTCTCGATTCCCATGGAACCGCTCCCCCAACAGTACACGAACCCTCATCTGGCCGCAGTATTCCTGAAAGAATTTTTATGGTGGTACTCTTCCCGGCACCATTTGGACCAATATAACCTACGATATCTTGCTTATTCAGTGTAAAACTTATATTCTTTACCGCTTCTACATCCGAATATTCTTTTTTTAATAAAAATTTGAGATATTGTAAGGAGCTCTTTTTGTTGTGTTTAGCAACTCTGTAGGATTTACTGACATTTTTAACTTCTATATAAGCCATCTTTCCATTACACATCCTTGTTGTAAGTTTTAAAGACATTTAACTTCCTGTTGAAATATAGGTTTTCTCAACTTTCTTAAACAAGATGATCGTAAGGATTAAAAACAGGTAACAAATAATTGGAGACAGACAACTCAATATGAAAGGTAACGAACTATCCTTGCCTAGGATTGCAGCTACGGGGTAGTAGGTAGCAAAGGTAACCGGGATAATAAAAGTAAACACGCTTTGAATCCATTTAGGAAAAATGGTTTTGGGATATTGCATGGTTGTTACGCTTCCCTGTATTAATAAATTCATAAATTCCGGTCTTTCCACGATTTTGAAAATAATAATTCCAGTAAGAATATAGAGCGCAATAAACAATGCCCAACCACCAGTAGCAGCAAATAGGATCAACAACCACTCTATTCCCTGGATTTTATCATGATTGAGAACTAACCCGATAATTAATACAATGACAGCTTGGAGTACCCTTCCGAAACGAACAAATTGAAAATGAAAAGCGCTTATTTGTACGATCGTATCCCGTGGCCGCAATAAGTACCGGTCATATTCTCCATCTCGAACCAACTGGGACATATTGGTTTCAAAGCCTCTGAAGAATGTTTCTGCGATCGCATAGGACAAATTAATAATTCCAAAGGGTATAAGCACCTCAATAAAATCCCAATTATCAATGGAACCAAAACGATTAAACAACGCCCACATAGCCCAAAATTCAAAGACAAATACGAATATTTGGTTGAGAAATCCAATTACCGCATTTAAGGGATACTGGCCCTGCGTAGAAATTTTCAACTTAATAATTTCAAAGTACAATCGAAATGTATCTCTCATACTGCCCCCCCCTTTAGTCAACCACCTTGAACTACTAATTGTTTGATTCCCTTCTTTATCATTACTTGGTTAATTAAAGTAAAGAATACTACCCAGGCGACTTGAACCAATATGTACATCATGCTTTCTTTAACGGAGTACTCTGCTGTAAAAATCATCGCTGGTGTATCAAGAACGCTTTTGTATGGCTGGAAATTGAGAAAAGTTTGAATTTTTTCCGGAAAATAAGCCAAAGGTATGATTAATCCGGATAATGCATAGGCCATTGTGTTAATAAAACCAACAAAGTTGCTAGCCTCAATCGTGAAAAAGGTAATTGCATAGATAAATACCGTTATTACACTACTTAACAAATAGGACAACGAGATACTTACAATAAATAAAAAGATACTTTCGATTGAAGGGAATGCAATACCGTAGCTTCCAAAACCAATCAGAGGTAACACGATGATTACAAAAATAAGGATTGGAATCATGCGAATGACACTGGAGGCCAATCGCCAGGCAAGCGTCTTTGAAAATAATAGATTGAACAAATTAATGGGTCTCGCAAGTTCATAAACAACATTTCCTGATTTAACCAGGTCGAATTCCTGATGATTAACATTCCAAGGGACGATGGCAAAGAATATTTGATTTAGCCAAATGTATGTAATCATTGAAGATGAAGCCATGGGCGATTCGCCGATGTTCCCTAGAGTAAATTGATACAATATGAATATTCGAAAGAAACCCCAAAATATTTGGGTAATCGATCCGAAAATCGCCGCTGAACGGTAAATCATTATTGAATTAAATCGGGTCTGGAAATAGGATATAAATACATTCATGATTCATCACTCCTTTGCAACTACGAGCTTCTTAGTTGTAATCTCAGCTCATTCACAGTACCTTCTAGTTGGGAATTTACGGATAGAGCCCCCCGATATGCCCAATCAATAAACCACTTAAACTTTTCGACCTGCAATAACTTAATATTATCTAATCTAGGTACAAATGACATTTCAATCAGCAGGAGAAATAAGTCCATTTCTTCCTTAAGGAAAGGAAGTCTTTTATTATATTCATGAAGAAAAAAACGAGCGAAATCCTTATTAATCGCAAACTCGTTATGCCCTATTCGACTTAAAATATACACACTTCTTGCCGTATCAAGAATTTTAGGCTGTATACCCGATTGATCCCAATCTATAACTCCAATGACACCTTCTTCACCCATCAAAAAATTATGACTGTGTATATCACCATGTGTAACCACCTTCGGCAATTGACGAAATAAATCCAGGCAACTTGACTCTTCGAATTTATTGATAATAGCTCTGAACAGATTCGAATATTGCTTTACATCTTGCAGTGTGAAATATCTCCCAAGCTCTTCCTCAACCAATGCGTACTGTTCCAAAGCACCTTCACTCCAGTAATTCACAAAAGAATCAGAATAAAAATGGCAGTTCTCATCTATCTTCATACTGTGTAAGTCAACCAACGTGTTAATGACCCGATATAGATCTTCTTTATGACCCAGTTGATGGGATCTCCCACTCAAAAAAGGACGTAGTTGCCAAAATTGCTGATCCCAAGAAACGATGACATCTCCGCCCCTTTTTGTTGTATTTGGCTGAAACGGGAATTGGTGACGCACAAGCGAGTTTGATAACCAATTTTGGTATTCGATAAAATCAGCACTACATGATGTTCCCATCATCTTGAGCACATAAACTCCATCGTTTGCAGTTACTTGCCATATTTTATTTGCGCTACCGTTTTTCAAAGGAAAATAATGAAGGAGTTCTTTATTAAAATAATAGTATAACACCGATTTGATAGCTATTCTTTCCGTTTCATTTTGACTGTTACCATGCATTCTCTTCACCCAATTATTGATAGGAGTAATTTTTTCCGTTTATACCAACCAGTATCATTCTAACAATGTTTCGGATAATATTTTATTCGAGATGCGTACATAGATCTTAAACGAACTTACATCCTCTTCTTTTTTCAGATCATATTTTTCCGATAATTCAGGTCTCCAATAGTATAAACGTAACATTTCTTTAGAAATACCATAGGGATTATATTCGCGCCGTTTTTGATCCAATTCACTTCGATCAAAGAGGGCAAAATCTCTCCTTGCCAGTGGCTTTTCTACCCGGTATCTTTCATGATTTTGTAATTCAAGCCTAATGCCATTTACATATATCACTTTGATTTTTTTTCTCAAAGCAAAATTGATGGCTTCATCGATCTTGTCAATTATGGGCTCCTCCTTATCGTTCAAAGATGTATTACAAAGGATGGGGATACCCGTAACCTCATAAAAGGTTTGTATTAATTGATGTAATCTCGGCTCGTCTGTTAATGTTAGCGTTTGGATCCTAGCTGTGTGGTCAATATGGCATATGGCAGGCACTGATTCTACTTTTTCAGCTCTGACCTTAAAGGCGTGGAGCATAAAGGGCGAGGAGTATGCTTCTTCAAACCATTCATTCACATATTCATTCAATACGATTGGAGCAACTGGTCTCCACCACTGCCTTTCTTTATATTTATTTAACAAGTCCTTCGCTTTGGAATTGCGAGGATCTGCCAGTATACTTCTGTGCCCTAACGCGCGCGGACCAATCTCAGACCTTCCATCAAACCAAACAATCGGATTTGAAATAATATCTTCTACCACTTCTTGAAAATTCAAATCAGAAATTTTACGTATAAACTCGCTATACTTACTATTACCAAGAATATTTTTCAAACTGTTGTCATCATTTCCATAATAAGCGTGTCCGAGTTTAAAGATGACCCTGCTCATTTTCTTATAAAACGCATATAATCCAATACCGAGAGATTGGCCTGTATCGCTCACACAAGGCAATCCCAGAAAGCCTTTGAACTTATAATTCTTCATTAGATGAGTATTGGTAGGGCAATTTAACGCAAATCCCCCAGACAACGCAAGATAGGTATCTGCCGGGTTAATATGATGTCTCGAAATAATTTCATCCAGATTATGCTCCATAATACGAATGGATAAGCTTTGGACCTCTTTCATCACCATGCTTATTTTATTCTCTTGAACGGAAAAGCATTTATCGAATCCACTGAAGCGAACTCCAGCATCATCATCAGTTAAGGAATCTACTTCCTTCTGAATGTTCGTAATATACTCATAAGCTTTGTTAATATTTGATGCATCATCTACTAAAATTAAATCATCTTCACCACGGTATAGCCGGCTGGTGCTTGCAGATGCTATTGCCATCAATGTACCTTCCCTAAGCTTATACAGACTAGAAGCGTACATCCACAATGGAGCTGGAGAAAATACGGGAAACACTTCGATTTCCCCATTCTTCACCACACAACCGGCATAATGTTTTTTCTTATGGATGTTTCGGTCAATTACATTGTCCGGTGCTCCATCAACAGCTAATCCAATGATATTCTCATTATAAAAAATATCGGTGTTTTGCATAATGGTGGAAAAAAGATGGGCGATACTATGGTATGACACTTGTTGGTAGATAAATAAGGAGTGATAGTCATTTACGGATTCCAGTTGGGGAGTGCCCCATACTTCTTGCATATCATTTAGAGTAAGATTGTATGTACTTAACAAATCATTAATAAGCTCTTTAGCTTGAGCAATGTTGTAGAATGAAGTATTATATTTTTTTATCCCTGATATTCTTTCCAGTTCCCAACAATGAACCAATTGAACATGTTCTCCTTCTTTAAACCAGAGAGAAAGGTTCTGATCATGCCTTATAGCAATCTCTAATATTGATGCGGTTTCATCGATGTGTAGATAGGTGGAAAGATAATACCCGTCTTTCATAAACTTCGCTCCTTTCTGCTTCTCATCGTAAGTGTTCAATAATCTCTTCTGTATTCTTACCTTCGAAAAGATCAAATATCGACTGAGACTTGCCATTTTCTTTACAGCATATATTTTTCTTGAAACCAAGGATCTGTTCATCGCTCAATCCTATATTCTTTAACTTTATTCCTAAATTGGTATTATTTACCATAAGATCAATTTGGTTTTCATTATTACAATACCTCAGAACTCCGAACATCCCTTCCAAAGGACTGGGAGAAATATGGAATCCATTATAAAAAGTACCTACCTCCTTTAAATTCAAACTATCCTTATTATTGTATAAATAAGATCTCAGCGAACCGTTTTTGGCATTTTCGGGCTTAAAGAATCCAACCACATCTTCCGCGAGTCTTTCATAATCAGTATTTGATAAACAATCAAATACAATGATTCTGCTATCCGCTCTATTAAAATGCTTAATTTGATGGGGATGAAATGCATTTATTACGCCATATTTCTTTCCGTCAACATTGATATGAAGCAGGTAGGTCCCATTTCCGACTTTTGCTGATCCGACTTCATGTGCCAGCTGCTCTAAGGTTTCGATCGTAAACAACTCTTTGAATTGATTTAGGAATTCGAATGCCCCCATAATGCAAGTCTCTGGATACTCCTGCGTGATTCTCTCCTTATAATGTTGAAACATTGATGAGATACCGTATCTGGCTCCATTATTAAGCATACTGTATTGATCTTCAACAGTCGAATACGCTTGAGAGTAGGCTCCATTAAATACAAAACAAGAATGAATATCGATTTCCATTTCTTCGAATATTTCAAACGTTTTATTTAGTATTTGCACGGTGTTTACCCCATTCTTTATATCGCAGCATTCAGGCTTCAGAATGATCAAAAACTGATTCCTGAAGTTATCAATGCGTTCATCCAATACGTACTCTAAAATTTGTTGTTTGCTCGGATGATCCGAACTGCAATGAATTGCCTGTATTATTTCATGTACCAATTGATCCTTTGTCATTTCTCCACTTCCTTTCCCAACTTTTTAAGTAGATCATCGCCCCTTTTAAAAAATAAAAACTTAGGCTCCGAACCTTCGGTCTTCAACTCTGAATATACGTTTTTTAATACGGATTTTTGTTGGATGGTATATAACAGAAGTCCCTTTTTTGAAAATAGAAACTTGAATGACTCCGTATTATCGCCACATACTCTTTTTCTGGTAATGATTCTATTAAGGCTCCTGAGTACTAACCGACACAGAATCGTTGCCAAAGATACATCTAGAATAACGACAAAATCAGCATGCTTAAGAACGATATCCTTAACTTGATCATAGTAGCCATCGATGATCCAATTACCGTCCGTCTCCACCATTTTTTTTACATCATTTCTAAATTCCTCAGCAATTTTTGGTTTCCAATTTTTGTTCCAATAATAATTATCTAAATCATAATGACTTATTGGAAAAAGCATTTTTTCAAGTTGTTTACTCACATGAGTTTTACCGGAACCTGGAGGACCTATAACCCATATATTTTTTTGTAAAAAACTATCCATTAAGAATTACCTCATCAATTAAACGTCTACTTTCATCTAACATATTGAAGTTTTGGTGTAACTCATAACACTTTGCCTGTTTCACAATGTGCTTTAACACAATTTCGAGTTCTTTTTGATCCGGTTGATCAAAAAAGATCTGAAATTCTTTGAAGTATTTGTTAATGTTATGTTCATAATTGGCGGATAGCAATTCCAATGCAGCAGCATCCTTAAGTTCAGTAATTCTGGGTTTTCCTTCGTTCATAAACTGAGTAAATATAACATAATCAACTTTATGTTTTTTCTTCATCCTGCCTTTAAATATGGATGCTAATTGCTTAGGATAAAAAAAAGTGCTGTCTTCTCGAACGGGAATTTTGTTGTTAGGGTGATTTAATTCTTCCCTACCAATTCTAATATTCCTCATCGTTTCAATTGCCTCTAAAGTATCGTTTCTAACTGCAATAGAACGTGGCCACCCGTAACCTATAACTCTCCCATCCTCTATTCGGATGGACAAATCGTCGTTTGATATGAAACCTGCCACGCCACTGGATAGCAGAGTTAGTACCGTGGAGGTTTTTCCGGATTTTTTCCCTCCCATAATACAGATTCCTTTATCGAGATATTCAACCATCGCAGAATGAAAATAGTACATATCTAACTGCAGATACTCATTGCGAGTAATATCTCTTACAAGTCGAATCGCTATTTGGACTTTCCATAGCATCTCTTGCGGTTCTTCAAAGTAAATGGTACGACCTGCCGAATTTACATGGAATTTTCGATTGGGTTCATGAAAATTAGACATATCAACATTAATTATGGTCAAGTCTCTTTCATGTTCTTCCAGCGTTTCGCTGGCCAGTATTAGTTTCCAAAATCCCTTCGCTGGTTGCCGGTCCAGAACAATCTCATAGAACGGTGTTAAAATGTCAATAATCATTCCAGAAAATGAGTGAGGGACATATAAATAAACTTTAATTGTTTCCCTACCGACTTCCATCCAACGATAAGAATTCATTTTATTTTCTCCTTCTCGCAATTCATCTTTTTTTAAATCAGTCATCAATCTGATAAAAACTGCTCAGCCTCTTTTTTCAAAGAAAAATGATCAAATTTACCATTCAACGTGACAGGGAATGAAGTCTTCCATATGAAAAATTTTGGGATCATATATTCGGAAAGATAGTTTCTTAAAAACAAAATCATTTCTGTCCTGTCTATTTTAACCATGGATTTATAAAAGCAAACAAGGCTTTCCTTACCGTTTGCATTCACTATAAGGACTACTGAACGTTCAACTTTTTCATAAGATTCAATTATGTATTCAATTTCTCCAATTTCTACGCGGAATCCCCTTATTTTCACCTGATTATCTCTTCTGCCCATATACTCAAGATCGCCGGTTTTTGTAAATCTCCCCAAGTCGCCGGTTCTATACATCTTTGTTCCAGTTGAAGTGGCAACGAATCTTTCGCCTGTTAATTCCGGTTTATTTAAGTATCCCTCAGCAACCGCATCGCTTACAATGCATATCTCCCCGATTCCGTCGTCTAACGCATCAATCGTGATTTCGTAATTTTGTAATGGTATACCTATCGTTATGGATTCATCATTCTTGTTTAGTTTTTTGGTAGTTGCCCATATCGTTGCTTCCGTTGGACCATAACAATTATAAATATCTGCGTTTGTAGTCTTGGCAATCTTTAAATAAGCGTTTTTCTTCAATACTTCGCCACCGAGAAGTATCTTGTTAAGATTACAAAAAAATTCAAGTTCCTCATTAAAATAATCGATAAGAAAATTGATATAGGTTGGGGTAAATTGTACGGTGTTTACCCTTTCTGTAATGATTAATTCCCTCAACAGTTTTGGGTTTAACCTTTGCTTCTGTGTAGATATGATAACCCGTGACCCATAGGACAGAGTAACAATAGTTTCCAAAATGGATATGTCGAACGTGAAGGAGGTGTTAGCCAAGAAGATTGTATTGGTTCCAGAGTACTCTACGATATCACGAATTGAGTCCCTAAAAGTATTTAATGACTTATGACTTACCAAAACACCCTTTGGCACACCGGTAGAACCCGAAGTATATAATACATAGGCTAAATCGCCTGCATTCTCCCTAATCTCCGCTATCAATTGCTTCTTGCTATCTTCGTCCTTAAAGATCTCTGAATCTACTATCGGTGAAGTCAAAATGACATTCCGAAGGTTATAATTCCATCCTTCGATTCGAAGCTGCTCACTGGCTACCAAACAGTTTATTTTAGCATCCATACAAATGTATTTAATTCGTTCTCTCGGTGTGCTACGATCAATCGGTAAATATGCGCCACCAGCAGAGTTAACAGCCAAAATACTAATTAAAGAATCCAGAGAATCCTCCGTAATCACGGCTACGATTTCATTAGGAACAACCCCAGCATCTCTTAATCGCATCATTCTTTCGCAAACCATTGTCAGAATCTCAATATATGAATAGTGTTTATTATCGTAAGTCACTGCGATTTCGTTTTTCCTCTTGAGAGCCTCCAAGACAAATGCCTCAGTATATGATCCGTTCTGGCAATTATTAATCATATTAGCCCCTTCAAATCTTTATATATTTCTATGTCAAGTGACATAATTTGATTAAGTTGATCCGTTAAGTTCTTAAAACGCCAATTTTGTTTTACCCGATAATAATCAATTTTTAAAAAAACCTGATTTAGCAGAGTAAGCTTGACTTCTAATTTTGGAATAAGTGAGCGGTAAATAATAGGGTCGTGGATCGTTTGTTGATTTGCAAAAAAATCTAAAGCTCTTCTAAGCAAAATCCTTGAAATTCCAATTGCATCCCTTAAATTTAGAGCTTGATTTTCATTTTTTAGTTCGTCACATTCTTGCAGAAAGGAGGAGTAGTCAAAAGAGACTTGTTGATCATCCAAGTCACTTATAAACTTCTTAAGTAGATTATTTAAATTCATTTGCTCTTCGGTTGGACGATACAACATCTTCATAAAAAATACTTTTCCACTGTAACATGTCTCAAACTGTTCTCTTGTAATTACAACTTCCTGCTCTAAGAACGTATCAATAAATTTCACTTTTACATGAGTAAGTTGAGTTAGCAGCACAAAGTGATTTCCCAGAGGAACCTCTACTGAATCATATATAGACAACGAATTCGAGTATATTTTTACGACTATGGGGATTTCAATAGACAAGCTATTATACATATGCTCGATCTCATCAACAGTTCGTTCACAATACTCCAACTTTAGAATGTTTAATTTATCTCCAATTTCATGCATCCTGCCAACGTCGTCGTATGAAATGAAACTTTGTCCTTTTTTTATTAGGTCTGACAATATAAAATGAACCGAATAAAACGATTTATAGTATAAATAATAAGTTGGGATGTCTAGATAAAGTAAAATTAAACCATAACAAAACTCCAAACATGTAATCCCATTTATTTTTTTTAGATCAGATGCTTTAATCTCAAACATGAAATGAACACCACCTACTTATCGCTTATCTGTTCTTCCGTCCATACCACAGGTATAAACAGAAACTTCCCACAAATTCCCTCAATGAAATCTTCATCTATACTAATGTCCATAACATCGTTGTCTGTTTGCGAAGCCACAGCGGTTACACCAGAGAGTATCTTCTTGTATTCCCCATTTTTCCCATTTATTTCGTAGTAACCACCGTTGTCAATATCGTCAATGCTTTTTACACCAATGCAAGGGAGATTTAACTCTCGCGCAATAATCGCGCTGTGCGACAGAACTGACTCCGATTCAACAATACATCCAATCGCTTTCGTCGAAGCATGTATAATAGTTCCACTTATTCTCTTTGCTACTAATATATTACCATTTGTAAAATCTTTAGATTCTCTTTCATTTCTAACAAACTGTACTTTTCCAACCGCAATTCCTTGGACTAAAGGTAAGGCATCACTGAATCCGGCGCATAAATTACCAATATTGCTTGTCGCATACCGTATTTGCAAAAACCAAAGCTTACCACTTTGGTCAATTGCCCATTCAATATCATAATTGTAAAATGATAATTGATTGCCCGCTTGTTCGCAGCGTTCGAGCACATAATCGAGTTCACTTTGTTCCAAAGAAACGCTCTCTCTTATATCATTAGGCAAAGAAACTTCTACCAACGTCCCCCTAAAGCCACCTGAAATATTAGAAATCAAAGTTTCATAATCCTGATTGTGTATTCTTATAGGATATTGTTGATTTAAGTCCGGGTTCGTTTTTGTGTGAATCGGAAATATAGCCTTATCTTTCGAACCTTTATTATGATTTGACAAAGAATAGCTGCCTCTCGCAAATACCCATTGATCAGGATTCGTCGTACCATCCACGATTGACTTGGTTAATCCGTAACAGGAATTTATATAGATATGACTGTCATCTCTGACGGAAACGCCACCAACCTTTGTGTTAATTAATTCCTGTATAATGATGGAGCATGGTTCAATAATTTGGATGTTGTAACTTCTGCATAACTCTTGAATGTCGAAGGAGAAATTTTTTTTCCATATCTTTAATATGGAATGTATGATATTCATAGTTTTCTTTACATTGATATCGGTATGAAACATTCCGGCAAACGAAAGAGTCTCTGAATCCTCAAGCGGACTTGAGCTGCGAATGACTACTGCTTTCTTCCAAAACGCCTCCGTATCATATTGAAATTCGTTCCACAGATCAACTGTTAATTCATCGTTTAATCTGAATTCGATCTCTTCCTCAATCATAGGAAAATCTTCTACTTTCAAGCCATTCTGGTATAAACCCTCTCTCTCAAGTAATGAAATGAGTATCGAAGGACTCAGGATCCATGTCTCTGGTATATCAAATCCCTGTTTGAATAGCTTATGTAAATTTATTGCTTTATTGCCCATATAACGATAATCATCAGCAGTACATTTACAAATATGCTTTATAAACTTAGCCTGCATTATGTCACCCTCTAATTCGGGTGATTATATTATAAATGGACTTAATTGTTTTGAAATTATTCATTTCTAGATACTCATCATCAAATTCTATATTGAATTCCTTTTCCAAACCGACTATTAAATGAGTCAGGTTGAGAGAATCCATACCGATAAAAGTCAGGTCATCCCCATTGTCAATGTCCGCAACATCAACTGCCAAGTCTTCTGCAATATATTCATTAATAACTTTTCTAATTGTAGAAATCATTATTATCGCTCCATTTCAAAAAATAGCAAATCCTCTTTTTCACTCCATAATCGATCCTGGATAGATCCGTTCCAGCATACAATTTGATTGTTTTTTCCAAATGCGCAGTTAAGATCATCCCTAACCATGTTACAGCCTAATTCATTCGCTATTGTTGTTCCGAATAATCGGTCCGTATGCTGTAAAACCCAAGAAACTCGGTTGCGAAGTTCATCGTCTTCCTCAAGCAGAAATGAAAGTGGCTGCAAGATAAAGTCCTTATAGTTCAGCCAAAACAACAAAATGTCATTAAACATATGAAGCCTGATGCTTATATTTCTATTGATCAATCGGTACGACCATGCGTGCCTATATAAATGTAAAATGATATATAAAAAATGATACTCATACCGGAGAGTAGGGATGTTGATTCCCTTCGTTACTTCGCAATTCATTAACTGGTCGGGAGCCAAAAAATTATTAGAAGATTCCTCTCCTTTATTGATCCAGTCCGAGTTTGTAGTAATATCAATTTTTATCACGGGGTATACAGAATCCCCAGTTAATACCAAATGCTCCGGCAAATGATCTTTGGTTAACTGAAATAACAAATACTCTTTCCTAGAATGTGGTTTATACGTATTTGTTAAATAATCCATCCTGCCTGATAGAATGTGATGACTAGCCAGTAATACACAAACCCTTTCGTATTCCTTTTGGTCAATCACGAAATCAACATCAAAAATTTGCTTGATACATTGATTTCTATAAATCTGATTCTCTAGTACTAATCCTTTTACGACAGCATATTTAACATTGTGTTCTTCAAATATTGAAGTTATTTTTTGAATATGTTGATAAGTAAGTTTGGTCCTGTTCGCATTCGAATAGTAATGATTAGACATAAAATCCCTTATATAGAACGGAATCTTATCAAAGTCGGGACAATTTTTAAACGTGCACCACATCAATGGCAGCAACTTATGTTTAATGGATTGTTCAATCACAACGGACCAATCTACCGAATCAACCTGTATCAATTCATTTATTGCATCATAGGCATTGTGGTAAAACGCGCCTCCCACACTCTCAAGGATTTTATAAGATATCTGAGTATTTTTTTTCATTGTGCATCGGATCCTTCCTTAGTATAAGAGACATAAAGTTAATAAGCTCCTCTTTCGGAGTTCTTGCTATATCGATACCGCGCTCGTAAGCAACTCTTCCCACCAAATACATAAATTTCGCATCAGTTTTGTGCCTGTATTCTTCTTCCGTAGCAATATTCACCATAAAAATGATCATGCTTTTCATCTTTGCATTAACCTCATTTGACCACTTATCGGTCTCTTCCCTAAGAATACGATATATTTTCTTAAGCTGATTGTTCCGATTTTTTCGCAAGAATTGCAGCTCCGAGGTAATATCTTCAAAAGATAATGTTGCTAGAATTTTTTTCAACCGAAGATCGACACTCTGTCTACTATCAAAATAAGGTTGATAAAAATTCCAATCTACAAAACGTGTATACAACAGCTCATTTTGGCGGTATTCTTCTATCCTATCATCGCATATTTGTCCCTTTAGGATATCGCGGCAAATGGAAAGCTCCTTCATTCTATATTGGTTTCTATGAGGCTCTACGCTCGAAATTAAAAAATCGTCCAAACTATACTTGCTATCATAATATTCCTTTATTTCACTATTAAAATAATTTACAGGTAATGCAATATTGAAAAAAGCGTAGCTTTGAGCAGTTTGATAGAGGTAGAAATTCTCGTTCAATAATTTTTTGTCTATGTGTTGATATTCAATATATGTCTTTAAGTTTTGTTCTGTAATCTTTTGATAAGTAAACAATGTTTCCCTCATATTCCTTGTAAAACAATCCATTAATCTTAGGTCGCGCTTAAACATCTCGTGTAATTTCGAATAAAAGGAGAGCCATTCGTCGATTTCGATGCTAATTAGATTATTGTTTATAGAATAATTATTAAAGGGAGTATAGTTCCAAAATATCTTTGGTAACTGAGCATAAGAATTTAATATAGATTCTCTGATATAATCAATTTTTATATTTCCCGAGTTAAAAATAAAATAGTCCGATTTTAATTCCATCGTCATAGAAGGCCCTCCTTTCTTTCATCTGACGAATTATACGATTGTGTATCCACCATCAACCATAAGATTTTCACCGGTAATAAAACTTGCTTCGTCGGAAGCAAGAAATAACACCGCTTTTGCAATTTCGCCTGGGTCAGCGACTCTATTCAATACATGTTTACCACCAATTTCGGGATGCTTATCCGCACCGTGCCGATCAACATTATACTGTCTTCCAGTGTGGAAGGCATTATTTTCCGTCCATACAGTTCCTGGACAAACGTTATTAACCCTAATGTTGTAGGGAGCTAAATCTAAAGCCAAACATCTAACCATGTTGACCAAAGCTCCTTTGGTTGTATTGTAGGTTAAATACTCAGGTTGCGCGATAAAACCTGAGGTCGAGGCAATATTAACAATTGAGCCTTGACCACTTTTTTTCATTTGTTCTGCACTGTACTTCGCACAAAGTGCGTAGCCAATCACATTCGTCATAAACATCTCTTGCCACTCTTCAACACTTGCCTCCAGTCCTTTGATGATGAACTTAGCCGCACAATTTACCAGAATATCAATTTTTCCGAAATGACCGATTGATTGTTCCACTAATTGTTTGATAGAGACCTCATTTGATATATCTGTAATAATGTAAGCACAGCGTTTTCCGTTCTTATTGATTTCATTTTCCAATACCTTGCTCTTCTCTTCATCAATGTCTGCAATAATTACGTTAGCCCCTTGATTAGCAAACTCTAAACAAACTGCTTTCCCAATCCCCTGCGCTCCACCAGTGATAATAGCTGTCTTATTCATTAGTCTCAAAGTTCAACACACTCACATTCATATGATTATTCTCCACTTACCACATTGTGATGTCTCCATAAATAAATTCTCCTGAGATTCCATGAACCTCTCTCAATGATTCTTCGACGATACGTCTGATATTTTCTCTTTCCAGTTCATTATCATCCCAGTCCTGGATATGTACGGAAACATGGTCAGGTTGTTCCAAGGGTGCTTCTTTGGATGTGAAAATATGCACTTCGTTTGGTTTTCCAATTTCTTGGTATATTTGTTTTGACAACTTTTCCCCTAAATATCCATATATTTTCCCTGTATGGTCTAATGGGTTTTTACCGGATGGCGCTTCAATGCTCATCGATCTCATAGGGCAAATAAGTCCATTAATTCTATTTCCACGTCCTACTACCCCAACATCACCTGTATCCGCAACACTTCCTAAAGCCGTTAAATAGTATTTTCCATTCTTATCCTGTGGATTAATCGTTAATTGAACTTCTCTTGCAAAATTATCATATATGAAAGTCATTATATCTTTATAAATTTGATTTTTGAGTTGGAAATAGGTATCCACCGAATCTACTTTTCCCGCAATGAAAGGCAGATTGATCAACAACTTGTACTCCTCGTATTCTCTACTTCCGACCAGTTTCACATCCCAACCCGTTTCAGGAAATCGCTCCTTGAACAATTTCCCATTAATATATTGCTCTGTATAAAGAACCAACATTTCAAGCGTGCTTAAAGGCGTATAACTTGATAATAAATTACAATCATTAGAAACCAAATCAGTACGATCAAGGGAAGCTAAATCTTCCAATATCATCGGCTGATAACGAGAATTGCTACGACCTGCACCATGGTAGTTCACAATTTCATCAACGACTACAAGATGTTTCGTTGCATCAAATCCTGTGAGGACCTCGCCAAGCACGTCCTTGGCAGCTTTAAATAAGATATTGTATAAAGGGATGTTGTCGTTACTGTATGTTTTCGCTCCCTTTCCTGCAAAAATCACCTTATAAGGTTTAATCAGTTCGCCTCTCCCAAATTCTATCTGCGAAAGGCCTCCGATCAGCATGACCTTATCAAACCAGTGATGTGCCACTCTCCCATATGTATCCATGAAATACTGTGAGTAATACCTTGAAGCACGTTCAGCTATGGCATCGCATATTGTATCAGGGTGACCTACACCCTTTCTTTCAACTAATTCAAACGACAGTTTTTCTATATTCGTTTTCTTATCCTTAATAATATGGATCATTTAAAATCCCCTCTATCTCCGAAATTAAATTAATGTAATATCCTCTTATTGATGCTGAGGCACGTAACTGTCAATGAACTTTCTGAAGGATTGCAAAGCTTCAGACTCAGTTGCTCCAATAGTAGGACTCTTAAACATGAAAGCGCCAACTTCGTTTACTACACCCGCATAACCTTGTAATAATGCGATCTTTGCCACACGAATGGCATTGATAATAACTCCTATGGCATTCGGACTGTCCTCAACCTGTAACTTAAGCTCAATTGAAATATCCGAATCCAATATAGATTTACCTTCAATTCTTAAATAGCAAATCTTTGTGTCTTCAAGATATTTCACAAAACCATTAGGACCTGCAGACACATCTTCTGCATTAATTCCCGCTGCAGAAAGTGCATTCTTCTTTGAAATTTGTTTACTTTCTGATCTTCCAGGAGCAGTCAAGTTGTAAAAGTCCATATTTCCGCCGAAATTTAATTGATAAGTATTGTTAATATCAATACCGCGAGATTTAAATAATTCTATCAAAGCAGTATGTAGTGTTGTGGCCCCAAGGTGACTCCTTAAGTCATCCCCCAGCAACGGAATACCTATCTCTTTGAATAGATTGGCGATTTCTTCATCCCTTGCTATTAGCTCAGGTGTCGAATTAATGAAGGCAACTTTCGCTTTCGCGGCAGCCCTGGCGTAAAACTTGCAGGCTTCCGATGCACCCGTCGGTAAAAAGCAAACCAAAATTTCACTTCTCGATCTAATCAATTCTTCGGCAACATCATCAATTGATTTGTTGTAGCAATCAACATGCGCTGTAATAACCTGATTCAAATAACCATCAAGTCCATCCAATAATGGACCGGCCAATACTTTTACATTAGTTAAGGGAACATCGACATATTTCTTCGGAGCATTCGGTTTTACAAAAATAGCTTCTGATAAATCTAGGCCAACTTTATTCTGGTCGATCTCAAAAGCACAAACCATCTCCACATCCGATACCTCAAAACCTCCGATTTCCGGACACATTACACCGCTTAGCGACGGTTGGTTTAACTCCTTATTTCTTTTTGAATCTTCAATATGTTGAACAAGAATCGATGCGTTTGAACCAACTCCAGCGATTGCAACCCGAATAGAATTTTTCATTATATAAAATCCCCCTCATTATAAAAATAGATGTCTCACAGATTAATTCAATTCCATTATCCACTTATAAACAAAAAAATAATAAAATAATAATTTAGCCTATTTCACTAGATGAGTTGTTATTTGAGTCACACACAAAAATCAATCTTTCGCTTCACTCATATTATGTGCTCTAATAATCTCACATTTCTGAAAACCCCAATTTATTACAGTTGATGTTAGTTGAATTAATTAATTATGGGCAACTATAGCACCTTGCTTATTTCATTTCTTCGGTGACTCTATAGTGAACAAATCCCCCCTTTAAGTCCGGGGTTTCGTTTAGGCCATTTGTATATTTCAAATAAATTTTCCGATTTCTTCCGATCGTTTTCAATTAATATTTTTTGAATTTGCTTTTACTCGCTTGAATACTCATGAATTTGTTAGTCATGAAGACTTAATCGGCAAACGTGACGTCAAACTTCGTTTCTAAAGTATCCAATACTCAACTTTCGGCTCATTGTTCTCCATACTTTCCTGAGAGTAAGATAGCAATCTTTTTTATAGATGAAAAGTTATCAATCAATAAATCATCGTCATCAATCTGAATATCAAACTCAACTTCTATACTCACAATCAACGCAATCATTTTGAGGGAATCTAAGCCCTCATCTCTCAAATCTGTTTCACTACCGACCTCAACCGTTCTGTTAAATACCTCACACAATTTTTTTGTTATCAATTGCTCCAATAGCGCACTCTGTGGAATTGTCAAAGTAACTTCTCCCTCTACATGTTCACTTCGGGCCAATTTTTCAAATCACGGCCATTAATATCTACTAACGCTTCTTTCCACCGATCAATTCCGAATGCCACGCAGCCAGAGTATAATGCCAACCCATCATAATCTTTTATTTCGTACTTGGAACAGAGCATATCCAGACAGTAATTAAAGGATGCAATAGAGACTTCTTTGCCACTCAATGTTGTAACGATTAGTTCATACTTCGCATTACTCATCATCTGATAAGTTCCTTTTGTCTTCAAATCCTGGCTAAAAAAGAACGGGTCAGTAGCAGTCTCAATCCTTCCATTAAGACCTTTGGACTCAAATAAATTCCATACGTCATCCATAATCTGATTACGCATTTGAACTACCCAGTCTTCCCTTCCGACAAATACAATTTCCCGCATCGTAAACTCATTTTTTCTGTAGTTATCCTTTCTCCATTCGATTTCATGACGAAAACATTTTCCTTTTCCAGTGAGCACTATTCCATCTGATAACCTTTTTCCTTGAAGCTCTTCATAGCAGTGATAGCAAATGCAAGGCTGTAAAACCTCACCCTGGGAAACTAATGATTCTTCATAAGAATTTTGTTCCGCCTTAATTCGGAAGTTTTTTATGGCTTTGTAGTTATGCGGCACGGATGTAACACCATATATGTTCTGTGGGAAGTGAATGTGATATTGATTACGAATCATATTCTTTTTATTCAGCACAGTTGGATAATCCCTCAACTCCGCATCATACTTTATTGCAATTCGAGTAAATTCTTTATCCAGACGTTCGAGCAGTAAAATATCAGACTCATCCATATATGGTGACTGAATTGCAGTGCTTTCTTTTGGTTGCAATCGTATGTAGTGATCTGAACTCAAGTTGTTTGTTTTTTCCCGTTTTTTTATTACACGTGTATTTCCAAGAGTGCTGCACAAATCTTGATATGATTCTCTCAATTCAGTCATTTGTATTAAATTTAAATCACGATCATTCAGAGTTAGGTTAATGACTTTATCATCTTTGTTATAAGACATACCCGTTATTGTTTCTGATAAGTAAGGAATTCTCTCTAGCAAACTCTCAACCTTATCAAGGAGTTTCTCTGGTATGTCAAATGATACATTCATAAATGTTTCCCCTTTCTGTAACCAACGCTTCAGTGCTTCTTCTTAATAAGTAGAACTGCTATTCTCCTGTCAGTTTGAAGGATTATCGATATAAAATTAGATGGGCAGGAAGTATGAAAATAACTCTAAAAAAGCATATATCAAACTTCATTTACAAATATAACCTCGATAATATAGACTTACAATACATTATGTAGAATACAAACACATGTAAAATATTATTTTTTTTAAATGGAGGATTTAAGTGAGAATAAACACAATTATATCTGGCGTCGTGATATTCCCCGGAGAATCAGAAAAATGGTTTACCAATAAGAACGATTACATTTATATCAAATCTGATGGCGATATAAATGTGCGCTATAATAGAATAAGTACTAAGTTGACTGAAGATATGTCAGGATTATATCAATGCCGCTACGGTCCATTTACTATTCAAAATATCGGTAAACGCCCTGTCAATTTACAAATAATTAAATTCACTTGTGAGATTAGAATGCAAAAGGATTTTTTCGCAATCGACTTTGATCAAACGCCATTTGTATCTGTACTAACCAATAGGCAACCTACTGAAGTAAATTACTCAGACATTATAAAGGTCTTAGAAAATATACAAAAGCCCCAGCCATTTCAGGAGAGCAGAGACCATATAGACCCAAGATTAATTCACTTAAACAGATACATCAGAAAAAACTATAAATCAGCAATAACCCTCCAGGAGTTAGCCGATTATGTTGGCGTACATCCTACATATTTAAGTAATACTTATTCGAAGGTGTTTAAAATACCGCCGATTTATTTTGTTAATCAATTGAGAATGCAAGATGCTATGGATTTACTGGTTCAGCCTGACTTGACCATAAATGACATATCGACAATGGTTGGTTATAACAGTTTGTCACAATTTAGTTCGATTTTTAAAAGATTTTATTCAAAATCTCCAAGAGAGTATAGAGAAGAAGCATTAATTAAAAATCATTTCCATTAAACTACAATTGAGAATAACCGATATTTTTAATTCTATATAGGCATTAGCACCTATTTTAATCGTTCACGTACAATATGAAATGAAATCGAATGGTATAGTAATAGCAACCGTACCAAACTGGCTGATTCACTTGAACTTGCTTACGAACAGCACTAAGCCATCACCAAATAGACAAGGCTGACTTAGCCCAATCGTAAAGTACAAACTCTTCTAGTGCCCCCTTTGGGGTCGTAGTTGGAAAATAGGTAATAGACCGTAAAACCAACCAATTCGAGGTAAGGATCAGGATTGTATATGTTCGTGATTTGACTACGTAGAAGGCATTCATCTCTTGTGAATTGTCCACAAAGGAACATATACTGTGCAGGTGCGCCGGGCTTTGCTCCTTTTGGCCTCTGCCCAAAAGATCAAAATTCCAGAAATTACACCATATTTGTGGCGAAATCATTCGCCAGACGAAATTTACAAATAGGGGAGCCACAAGTGATGCGAGGATTGAAAAAAGGTCTTTTTTGCTAGTCAACATCTCCCGGGTATGTCTGTCTATAATCACCTTTATCAATTCCAATCTTCCCTTAACTTTTATACGGGTTCAGCTTAACTAGACGTCCAGCGCGGGGCTCATCAGGATCATTCGGTTCTAACTGGTCTACATTTAAATTGACGAGGCTTTCTCGGCATATTCCACCGGAGATTAGCAAGTTTCATATTCCAAAGACTTGCGGTGACTGGGTTTATTAGGTCAAAAAAAGAAGTACCTCCCCAAATCTCGAAGTAGTAGTTACTACACTGCACACCGAGAAGAAAAGATGAACTCCCGATGTATTCTATTTGACAAGAAAATCTGTTTTCCTTGGAGTAACTATTAGTAATGTCTCCAGATATATGCTTGTTTCTTTGAAACACTGGAACGATGATTTATTCGATATTCATCCGAATCGTGTGAGATTTCGGAGGAGCTGGGGATCTCACGGAGGACGCTAAGGCCAGCAAATACAAGGGCAGCGGTCAGTTCGTGAGGCAATAAAAAGTAACGCTGTCGCAATGTTTTTCGTCAATCTCAACCAAACCCTAGCATTTATATTTATCCATAAGTACTCTAAATAAAAGAGACTGAGACTCTAAAAAAGTCTCGGTCTCTTTTATTGTTACCGCTTCGCCTTCTAAAACTCATGATAAAGCTTCATCAGCGCCCTTTTCTCAATCCGCGAGATCCCGAGCTCCTTCGCGATCTCCCTCTGCGTCCGCTCTTCCCTGCCTGTATCTAATCCAAACCCGTCCAACCACAACTTCCTTTTCCCGATCATCCAGAATATCGAGGTTACGATATATCTTACTCTTCTCGATCTTCAAATCCACTTCCTTAACAATTTCATCTGCTTCGGAACCGAGGATATCGATAAGGGTGATTTCATTGCCTTCCTTGTCTGTCCCAATCGGGTCGTGGAGGGATACGTCTTTACGGGTTTTCTTCAGAGAGCGAAGTTGCATTAATATCTCATTTTCAATACAACGTGCGGCAAAAGTAGCAAGCTTCGTACCTTTGTTCGGGCGGGAACTCTCAATGGCTTTAATCAATCCGATGTTTTCTATGGATATTAAATCTTCCATATCTTCACCCGTATTATCGAATTTTTTAGAATTGTAAAAAACGGATACGTTTATTTGAAAACATGATGAGCACCCAATCCAGCCCCTACTAATAATTCATAAAAAGCCTTAAGGGGCTTCCCTTAAGGCTTTTTTTAAACTATGTTATCAGATTTCATATTCTGAAGAGATGATCATCTAATTTCATCTCTCTTTATATAGTTATTAAATAAATAATAAACTATACGCTTCGAATCTACCGAGTGAATAGATGGTAGCCCTATAGGCTTAACGTAAAATAGATCCTCATTTAGCAACTTTTTATGAAGTCTATATAGATCACTAAAGTGAAAATGATCTAAAGTATGCTTTTCAAGAATATCATGTAATTCTTTCGCCATCATTCTGACACTTATTCGTAAATTATTACTTCTTAAAAAGATCGGATCAGTATCCTTAGGTTCTTTCTCTCTTTTAAAACTAATGAGTTCCTTTATCAATTTTTTGGGAATTAACTTTACTATTCTACCATTCTTCTTATTAGAATAAGTAACTGTCTTTCTTTCTATGTTTAAATCATTCCAAGAAAGGCTAACTACTTCCGTAGCACGAAGACCAAGAAAATAACTGAAGAGCATAGCCATATAAAGTGTTTTGTTTTCTATTTTAATACAAGGTAGAGCCTTGAATAAAACCCTATGGTCTATAGGATACCTTATTGAAATCTCCATCAAAGATCACCCCAATCTCTTTTAATAATACTATCATTTCCACAAACAATAGATATGATACCTTTCTTACGATCGCAAATGTGTAAAACATACAATCATTAATATCCCCACACCAGAGTATTCGAATACTTAACACGATACCTTCCACAAAATCTATGTATCATCTTGGGGCCCTAAAGGGAATTGTTATCTGCATTCTATCCCTCAATTCAAGGCTTATCTTTCAGATTTGATTTTATTCGTTTTTTCAAATGACCTATAAAGATCTGACCAGGTTCAGAAAGATCGAATTTCTTGTTAACAGCTTTATGAATTAAATCGATTTCTTTAGCAAAATTGTAAGCATTGGGCCCAAAACTCCAGCTCCTCTTTAATGGTCTATAGTATTTGATTAGAATTTTCGTAGCCTCATCTTCCTCATATCCCAGAAGTTTAAGTTCACTAATCACGTCTTAAATGTAGGGTTTATCCATCATATGTTTACTTGTTGAATTGTTCATACATTCACCTCCAAGATCCCATATATTAGCTAGTGACTCAAAAATATGTTTTCATTATTTTCGTTTAATTTTTACAACGTTTCAACTCTTGTAGATATAAGTCTAGCGAGAGAATTATCACTACTTCTTTTTTGCTAACGATCATTTTAAGGTTACCTATCTAGAAGCTTATTCCTACACTCAAAACTATATTAAATCTAGGCATCATTTAAAGTATTCTTCTCACCACTTTATCTTTATTTCTCTACTTTTTTCATGAATTTTTATTAACTGATTTAGAACAAAAATTCGTTGAACTATATCTTCAGCTATAAAAAACTGTCTCTTAAAGTAATTTATTTGCTTCTGATATGGACCTTGGAACTTTTCATTATTTTCATATACATGTAACAATTGAATATGGAGATCATATATTTCTTTGTATGTCATAATAACACCCCTCAGCAGTAAAATAGTTGATTTTCTGAATATGCTTTTTTTATATTCATTTAGCCTAACTACTTGAATTAACAAAAAAGCAACTCCCTTGTTGGCAAGTCGCTTTTAAAACGCTCTACAGTGAATCTTTAGTTATTATCTAAGATCCTAGCGCTTCGCCTTATAAAACTCATGATACAGCTTCATGAGCACTCGCTTTTCAATCCGTGACACATAGCTGCGACTGATACCAAGCTCCTTGGCAATCTCCCGCTGCGTACGTTCCTCACCACCCGTGTCTAATCCAAACCGACCCACTACAACTTCTTTTTCCCGGTCATCCAGAATATCAAGGTTACGATAAATCTTACTCTTCTCAATCTTAAGATCCACTTCTTTAATGACATCATCAGCCTCGGAGCCAAGGATATCGATGAGTGTAATTTCGTTTCCTTCTTTATCAGTCCTGAAACATCCTTGCGGGTCTTTTTCAATGATCTTAAGTGCATGAGAATTTCGTTTTCAATACAACGTGCTGCAAAAGTGGCCAGCTTTGTGCCTTTGTTTGGACGGTAACTCTCAATAGCTTTGATCAGGCCAATAGTTCCGATGGAGATCAGATCCTCCATGTCTTCCCCGGTATTATCGAATTTTTTGAGGTTATGGACATGATATGATGTCATTAACAGAGTACCTATATAGAGTGATTTGATACAAACACATTTCCGCCATCCGGGAAAATGTGGATGTACTCCCGGGGGACTGCCTAGCAGTCTACTTCAACCTGGATATTGTGCACAATGGAGTGAGGAATCTCCAAATAAGAGGATAGATCTTAGATAGAAACAAGCCTGATGCGGTTTCGCATCAGGCTTGTTTGGTTTTTGGCGGCAGTAGCGGAGTCATTTGTCCGGCTTGGACCTTCTGAAAGGTTGTAAGATCATAAATCCCATGTTTCCCCAATTCCGTATAGTTCACTACATCCACAGCATATGCCACAAGGATCTTTAGTTACTGAGTTCAGGATTAACCTCTGGTAGCTCCATTTTCATTGTTAGAAATTACAGACATATTTTTGATTAATGAATCTCCACAGGAAAGACTAAGAGATGATATCTCAATTTTTCAACACGTGTAGAAAAAACAGAACAATATATCTATAAGAGGGCAAAAAAGAAACAAAAAACACTTAATATCGTATGATATAAATCAAAAAAGTTTCCTGCAATTGTAATATTTTCAATTTGTCTGTGGACTATTACTCTTCAAATCAGATAATCAAATGCTTGACTATGATTGGATGTGAAGATGTTATGGGTAAGAAATGATCAAAAAACTCACCACCCTACGATTGTTAGTCGCAAGGTGGTTGCAAGTATTTTTTTTGAATTTGTTCTATGACTTTACAAGAAGCGAGTTTAACTGTACCGCCTCTTCCTTTTTTTATGTTTATTAATGAATCTAAAGCTTGAATAAAATAGCCATGACCTAATTCTTACGTTCTAATAACGTATAGGTGAAACTAATTTCTTTGTTGTTTTTTTTCATAACTAGCGTGCATATTATCTAGAATATTTTCAAGATGCAAGAGTATCATCTATTGATAAAACAATAAACGTGCCAGCATATTGAAATATAGGAAATCACTCCTCAGTATACTTCATGTTTGATATAGAAGTGACAAAATATCGGCTGCCTCTTCGTCGACTAATTCTTGTTTTTCACGTTCAGTTGGGTTAAAGGCTAATCTTTTAAGATCAGCTTCCATCTCCGATAATACAGATTTCGGTAGATTTATAACCAACTTTACAAGTATTGAATATTTCCAACAGTCATCATCAGAAGCGAAAATTTTCCTGAGATGAGGAACTAATTCCCTGCCTAACGGAAGCAGCAACTTCCCAATTTCTTTTGTAGTAGGCCAATTTGCATCTGCAGTCCACTCTAATAAATCAGGAATAATCGGTTTAATTAAATTTGTATCTAATGCTTTTAATTTATTTACTGACTCGATATCCATTTTATCTTTCGGGATTAATCTTTTGATCTCCATCTTTATCCTCCTACAGCGAATATGAAGAAAAGTCTATTGAAATAACTAGCCGCGGTTCCATCCTTAAGCCTGAATTTTTTTTAACACTTCCTTAGCAGCTATATCAACTTCTAATTCCCTATCTAATGTAGTTGGGGTTTCAACAATTTTGATTAAACTGACTTCTAGTTCAATAAGAACTCCAATAGGAAACTGAGGCAATAAATATTCTAAAACATTTAATTTCCAATCACTTTCCTCCCCTTCGAATATCCTATTGATGAAAGGAATAAGTTCCTTATTAAAATTAAGTAATAACTCCACAACATCTTCAAATATAGGAAAATTCCTATCCTTTAAATATATCGATAACCCTTCAATCAGATCTAAAAGATCATTTTTATTTAATTGCTTTAATTTTTTAATACTCTCATAATCCATTTTACTTAGAGGTAAATTCCCCATAATTGATTTCCCTCCCTTTTTGGTAAAAAATTCATTTTTTCAATCAAATCTAAAACTATTTATTGAACTTGGACTGGAACTGATATTTTCATTAGTATTTCTGTTAAATAGTATGGATCATTATTAGCATTTGTTTTTGAGTTCATCCAAAGTTGGTGTTCATATGGATCTTTTGCGGAAATAAGGTAGTGTTTAGGATTTATTGGCATCTTTTTCTACTAAAAACACTTCCTCTTTCTTCACTGCCTCTACCGTTGTCATAGCCGCTTTATTATTGTTGGCCATAATATAAGTAAAAAAGGAGAGCACGTTTTCATCAGTTACTGGCCTTGGAGTTAACTGATACAGAAGATCTGTAAATAATTGTTCCTTCTTTAACTCGATTTTCATTGGCTGAGTCAACCACTAAACTTGTTGCCACAATGGTCCCCGCTATTTGGGTTAACCCCTTAATTATCGATCCAGAAGAACTTCCTGGAAAAGGTAGCAACTTCATTTCTTAATATGACTACTCCAGCCAAAGCTACTTTTGTTTCTTTTTCTTTGTTATAAATATTTACAAGTTGAGCAGTTGATTTATTAGGATATTTATCTTTGATTCTATCTGGTACATAAATACTATCAAGATTAGTACATCCTTTAGAATGTGAAAAATTTCCCATCGGCTGATTCACAATAATTCCCCGTCGGGTCAGTATATATCAACGGGTTATTATGCACATAAATATAAAGGTTCTGACTCAGCGGATTATCAATCTCCCCTTCATACGTATCCTCATTTAAAAACCGCCCCATACTCGGATCATAATACCTAGCCCGTGTATTTTTAGAAAAGAGCCTTGACATCCGGTTCGGACATTGCATAATACCTTCAGCAGGTCGATTTGTGTCTGATATGGACCTTGGTACTTTTCATTATTTTCATATACATGTAACAATTGAATATGGAGATCATAAATTTCTTTGTATGTCATAATAATACCCCTCAGGAGTTAAAAAGATAATTTTCTGAACATGCTTTTTTTATGTTCATTTAGCCCAACTACTTGAATTAACAAAAAAGCAACTCCCTTGTTGGCAATTCGCTTTTAAAACACTCTATAGTGAATCTTTAGTTATTATCTAAGATCCTAGCGCTTTGCCTTATAAAACTCATGATACAGCTTCATGAGCGCTCGCTTCTCAATCCGTGACACATAGCTGCGACTTATAACAAGCTCCTTGGCAATCTCCCTCTGCGTCCGCTCTTCTCCACCCGTATCTAAGCCAAACCGCCCAACCACAACCTCTTTTTCCCGGTCATCCAGAATATCAAGGTTGCGGTAAATTTTGCTCTTCTCAATCTTAAGATCGACTTCTTTAATGACATCGTCGGCTTCGGAGCCAAGGATATCGATAAGTGTAATTTCATTACCTTGCTTGTCTGTCCCAATTGGATCGTGCAGAGATACATCTTTACGAGTCTTCTTCAAGGATCTTAGGTGCATCAGAATTTCGTTTTCAATACAACGGGCAGCAAAAGTGGCCAGTTTTGTCCCTTTGTTCGGGCGATAGCTCTCAATGGCTTTGATCAGGCCAATGGTGCCGATGGAGATTAAATCCTCCATGTCTTCTCCGGTATTATCGAATTTTTTGAGGTTATGAGCAATTAATTGTTTAAGCATCCTTTAACTCAAAATATTTCGTCATCACCAATCAGTTAAATCTAATTCGCGCTTACATACATCACACTGCACTTTCACAGCTATGCCAATACTTGTTGGGACAAAAACATAAGCAAATTTTGAATGATCTACATCTTTTGCAATACACGTATCCCATTTATTTATTTCCTTTTCCATTTCTTTAGTGATATTAAATACTAGCACGGTTGTTTCCGCTTGGCGCATTGGCTTGTACAGTTGCTTTCGAAGGTGTCCGACGTAAATACGACCAGAATCTTCAGAAATAGTATCACTTTTCATTATACGTTCTATGTCATCAATGTATTTAGCAAAATCACGTGCATTCAGATAAAAACCATAGCTGCGCCTCAATCCTCGGTAGTGACGCAAAAAAGCATCTCTTGCTTCTTTGTCAGAGTACCCTAGCACATATAATTCTCTTATGACTCCTTGAACATAATTCCTACTGCTTCTTCGACTCTTACTCATAGTGGATACCTCTCTTTAATTTTCAGATAATAGATTATCTATCTTAAAAAAATTTAATACATTATATCTAGATTTAATAGGTATGAATAAATTCGAACTATGCATTCCGTCGAAGGAGTTTGAAAATTATTTCGGTTGTTTGCTTTTTAAAATAGTATCTTTTACGTCCATCCTTCATGATGAGCGTAAAATCAGCTTCAATGCCATTACTTTTCAGAACTTTCCAAAGTCTTTTCTCACCTATATGAAGTACTCTCATAAGATCCTGAAAAGTAATACCTCTTTCGGTGGACAACTTCTCTTTTATGTTTTTTAAACAGATATCAATTTCTTCTTCAATGTAAAAATTGTTTGTTAACTTTCGATCATCAGATATGCGAATTGGATGTAATATTCCGTCTAAGGTGAATTGGATAAGATCAACAACTTTCAGAAAATTCACAGATTGCTTGATTAAAACCTCATGAAAAGATACCACATTGTCCGGTTTAGAAGGTACCCTCTGACCTAAACAGTTATTTACGAGTTCGTTTAATTGGGTTCGATCGATGATTTTTGATTGACTATAATTCGAATGAACATCAAGCAATTTTGCTTCAATTAGCTTGTTAATTGTTGAAGAATGTAATCCGACTAAAAGGGCGGCTTCTTTTTTTGTAATCATTAGTGATTCTTTGACAAGAAAAACATGAAGAGAATTGGATTCTACAAAGTAACCTTTTCTTTCTCCGTTGGAAGTCTGATTAAGATGTATTTCATTGTTATTACTTAAGTTCGAGATTTTCCCATATGTCATTCTAGTAAGGTTTTTCACTTCTTCTCTCCTCAGAAATTTTCGATTTAAAAGCAGTTCCGGATTTTTTTTAAAAACTGAAAAATCTTTACGAACTACACCATTGTTTAGTTTATTCAGAAAAAATTCCTGATACGTTTCTTTTATCAGATTGTATGATTCGTTGTTGAAGATCACTTCATATCTTTTTAATTTTTCATAAAGTTCTTTTTTTGAGTTACGTACTATGAATTCATCCAATATTTCATAATAGTTTTTTGGAAATTCATCATACATCCACATGGCATTGGCAAAAGTTAGTGCAATTAACCTACTATCTTTTTTTGTATTTGAACGATTATAAAAACTATTTATGGAACTTACAGACGTTCCGAGATGATCTAGCCCGCCTGAAATAATATGATAACTTCTCAGCATCAGTTCAATATAATCTACAAGATTACAATTCGAAGCATTAAGCTCTCCTTTGTCTTGTAATATATTGGATAGTTGCATTTGGTATTTATTGAATAGTTTACTCTCTTGATTTTGTGGCGAAGTATTAATATAAGCAAAAAAACATTTATCACAAAAACCATTAAAAAATGATTTCATTGAGATTTTTGATTTACAATTCGGACAATCATCCTGCAATACAACTGCATGATGAGGACAAACACTAATTAGTAACGATATCCATAGCTCTCTATGATAATAAGATTCTTTTATGCATAGGGGACAATATTTGATTCTATTAAGTAAAAACAAACTAGTATAATATTTTTTCTTATCTAGTAGAGTCGAGAGTTGATTTTTACCTGTATAAAAAAATTGCTCATCTTTATTTATTAATTTGGCTAAGAGTACTTTTGAATCTACCGTAAAAAAATTATTTTTCGCTTGGGAATTTGTAATCTTCAACAATGATAGTAAAGGAATGGGGGAATGAAAACCATTTAATCTTAACAATCTGAAGAAGTATCCAGAAATACTTTCGTCTGCAAAATGAATAGGACGTATAGGTAAAATCATTTCAATCTACCTCTTCGATTTTTCATCTTTTTTTTAACTTGCTCTATTAAATTAAAGTAGTCTTTTGTGTCATACATATATGATTCATTCACTAATAAGTTCCCTATGCATAAAAATCCATTTTGAAGTTGGAGCAGTATATAGTCTGCATCTGTCGGATCAAAATAGATAGGAATAGACCATACTTCCACCTTTGCTGCTTTAGAAAACCACTGTTCTCGAAGGGCTACACTACATGTATAGAATTTATCCTTATAAAAGATTCCATTTTCAGTAACCTCTGCAGTATCTCGTAAAAGGAGATCACTCAATAAATTCAATTTGTACACCTCTCTTCTGATTATTACTAGTATCATTGCCTAGTAATCTAGTTAATATACATAGTATAAATAGTATTATATTAAAAAACTATTTATACACCCATGTATGGAGTGTTTCGCCTTGTCTACACTTTAGTAGAGGTGGGATAAGTGGCAGATGAGGTATTGAAATTACTGGGGCGACGCATCAGAGATCTACGAAAAGAACGAGGATTGACGCAGGAGCAGCTGGCAGAATTAGCAGGATTTAATTATACGTATATTGGTGCAGTTGAACGCGCTGAAAATAACATTACAACATTGAATCTTCAGAAGATTGCTGTAGCATTAAATGTTGGAGTTTATGAATTATTTGAATACACTAAAACGAAACGAAAATCTATTGGTAAATCCCAGGATATTGATGAAATTATTAAACTATTATTGACCCTTAATACAAAGGAGATTAGGAAAGCTAAGAATATTCTAAACGAGTTATTCGGACCATAATTGACACAGGATTCCGATTTATTGTCCTTAATTTTTGCTTTTATTTTTTCAATCAACTCAAAAAGTTAAAAAATACCATATATACCAAATAGAATAAACAAATAAAACTAAATTAATAGATAGCATGTAATGATAACGCCTTTTGCGCGTTAGTTTTTAAAAAATATAATATTAGGCTAAATATCTTAACTAATTCATTGATATTAAAAACCACGACTCATTCATAATAATAATCGGCATTACTTTTATTGCTCTACCGTGCTCAGTTAAAAAGATGAAGATTGAGTTATCGATTAATTATATTTATCCATTCTTCTGGATAAGGTTTCTGAATCATAATTTCTTCGATTTCCTCAACGGTTAATTGAGCTTGCTGCAAAGTATTTGCTATATTATTCTGGATGGCTAAAAAACCCCCATATCGACTGCAAAAACCAGTCTCTAACTTAATTCCACATTCTGTCAATGGCAAACCACTTCTGAATAACTTACACATAACCTTTATTGCCATATTTAACTTTGCTCGTGTTTGTTCCTTTTTATAAGTTTCTTTTAATTGAAGTTTCTTACCCGAATACCACTCCCTAAGATCAGGCATATTATCACCAATCCATCTTTTTCCTCTTCCAAGCTTCGTATACCAGTCTTTGTCACTAATTGTTATTTGGTCCAGTTCTAACTGAATAACAATCAATTTCGCTTTTTCCCAAATCAATGTCACTTCAGATTCCAGAGATTTGACTTTAGATCGTTCTTGCTTCTCTTCCTTAACTCTCAACTCTAGATGTTTCTTATTTACATATGGTCGAACAAAGAACGCTTGCACCTCCGGATGCCACTGATGATAAAGATATTCACGTTTGTTCCAATTAAATAATTTTTTTGTTAGATGACTCTTACATCCTTTCATCTCAGCTATTTTTTGGAAATATGGTAAAGGTTCTAGATCTTGCATATCTCTCTTATAATAACTTATAACATGCTCATTCACTAACTGATACTGTACTAAGTATGCTGCATAAAGAGAAACTCTATATTGATCTATTCCAAGCGCTTTTGCTATTTGGCTAATTTTAAAACCAGCATTTAATAATGGTACACATTTATAAAATGCTACGCTAATAACTTCTCCTTTCTCTACCCAAACGCCTGAATCATTATATCCATATTTTAAGGAACAGTGCCTGCACATGTGAGCACTTCTCAATAGTTCATAGTTGGAATGAAAAGACCTTCCCTTATGGAATAGCGAGATCATACCAGCGGCAGTTCTGTATGATTTACACCATGGAGAAAGACAAGGCCCTACTTTTTCACTATTAAAAATACTCTTTAAATAGCTATCAGGTACCATAGTCTCATAAAAAAACTCAGTTCTCACTCCTAGAGTCCGAAGAGCATGGCGAAGAAATGGTAGTGTAATTGCATGCTGTTCTTTTTGTCCATTCACATACCTTAATAACTCGCTTCTGCGCTTACTCTTAAGAGTAATATGTAGGCGGTTATACATCGGTTCGAGGCCCTGAGCTATAAACAGCAGTTTGGCACACACGTAACGGCCTTTAGTCAATGACTTCGTCTTGTGATGAATTGTAAACTTATTGCTCAACATAAAATTCCATTCCGAATATAAGGTAGTTTGTTCCTGCATCTCTATTGCATCAGTACTATAGTGTATTTTCTGGGCCAGTGAGCTTTGGCAACTTGGACACTTTCCTTCTGCAAGTCCATCTGCAACATATGGAATAGGTGATTTACAAACCGGACAAGAATCTTCTAAATAACAACTGTGTTTCAAGCATAGCTTTAACTCATTAACCTGCCATAACAAAGGGTAGTATGTTTGTTCAGCAAGACAACAGGGACAAAAACGGCGCCTTTTTTTTTCGACTAAATTCCCAAAAAAATCTTGAGGCCTTACATCGTTTTCTTCGACAAAAGAAATTATCAAATTATAAAAAGTTGCGGAACGTATATGCTCCGCGCTGTTGTTCATATGCCCACATATCTTTTTTATATCGAGTGCATTTGAAGAGTATAAATCCACACGATATGCAGCTCTCCTTTGATGTCCATAACACTTCCACACTACACTAACGCTTGTGTAGTAGGCCTTGGCAATTCTCATTAAAAAAGAGGATAGGCTTTCATCATCAAACAACTTAGGTCTGATACATAGTTGTCTATGGTCCCTCATAAATAATCACCTTTCACAGTTAATATTCAATATTTTTTCCATATCATCCACAGCGTAACTACCAATTATATTAGCCTGTGCCTGTATCAGAATATCTCCGTTTATATTTTTAAGAATTGAGAAATCATGAAAATCATCATTAAATACGCCAACTAAATCCATTGACTCTCGAAGAATTGGTTTTATCCATCCTACAAGCCCACCTGTTATCTCAAAAATTAATGGGCCGAAAGAGCTATTTGGATTAGACCATTCCAGTGACCTGCCTAAATCTGGTGGTAATGCGAGTTGTTCCTCTACCGACATTAAAAAATCAAAGAAGTCTTTATTACATGCTGTGAAATGATCAAGTACAGTTTTCGGATATCGACGCTGATGCTGTGTATTAAGTGTTCTTAAAATTTCAATAGCGTGTGTTCCAATGCAGACAAGACAAACATCAGCGGAATTAGCGATATCTTTAATATTCTCCATTACTGCTTTTTGTTGAACATATGTTGATGCTAAGAGATAATCCATTTCATCTATAACCAGCATTTCGACTTCTAAACTCTTCATAAGAGAAAATGCTTGATTTTTTATCCGATCGACATCTAGATTTGATAACGGGAAGTCTTTATCGATACTCTTCAGAATACTGTTGTAAAAGCCTTTATAAGTAAAGGGTACTGGTAGTGTCATATACAATACCGGTCGCGTATCATATTGACCACCATCTTTGTCAAACTTGGTGATAATAGGATTACGACGAAGATATTTTTTTGCACATTGTGTTTTCCCTGCGCCAGAATACCCCTCAATGAACAAGTTTATAGGAGAATCGTCGCTATTATTTCCCGCGCGCTTAATCTTCCTGTTTCGATCTAGCCTACTCCAGATCCTTTTAACTTCAGGATGTTCAACATAAAGATTTGTCACTTTGTTTTGAAAGTCTTCATAGATAGTAGGTAAATTCGCCACAAAATTATCCTCCTTCTTTTTAAGTAGAATTATTTCCTCAAGAAATTGTCTATAAACAGAACACCAATGCTTCTCATATAAGGTTTCTTTAGTATTCTAGTTTTTATATAGATACTTTACTTGAATAAGTAAAGCGATTAAAAACCAACCTTAGGAACCTTGTATTAAAATATTAAAGCTAATAACCCTTCATTAGGGTTATTTTTTATTTCCGCTCCTTCTCAGTATTTAACTTCAAAACTAGCTGTTGAACTTTAGATATAGGTTCTTGAGATTTAGCAAAATCCCCAGTTTTGTTTCCGACTTGGAGATCAAATCCCTGCTTTAAAGCCCGTCGCCTTGCCGATGTATTGGTAGAAACCATTTGATTATATTTCTCACGTATCTTCAACTTTCCCTTGCTAACAAGAGCTGAACCAGGAATCTGTTGTTTAGTTATTTCTCCTTCAGCGATGAGATTTTTACGTACTTTTGCATATAATCTTCTACTCATCCCCTGAATAGCTTCAGCTGGTGGACTAATTGCAGGAACCTCAATGTAAAGCATAGATTTGGGATCTAACAAGAAGATTTTAGATATATCGTCATCATCAAATTTTATTTTACAGTTCTTTTTTTGCTTCTTGCTAATAAACCTAGTTGTCTCTGGTGAACCATACTTTACATTATCTAATCTAATGCCATCTTGACGATATGATCTCATATCGGTTGGTAGAAGTTGCAGTTTATAATACGGTTCATCTTCCTCTGAAATAAATGGTAAACTTCCCATTGTATCCATGGCTGTATACAGTCTTGCTACTGGGGTATCACACTCGATTGGAAGACCTTCATGGGGTTTGTGGTGGTATACATCTGTGATGTAATGAACTAACAATTCCCTTAAATTATCTAAAGTTAAAATAGATTCCAACCTAGCTTCTTCTTTGGTATCTTTATCTGTGTCATTCTTTTCTCGAGTGCCTAACAATTGGTTCAAAAAGGATGTGTTAACCGTCCCAAAATACCTTTCGATTACTCCGCCAAAACGTGGAGTAGCAATTGGACGATATCTTGGTTCAGCCCCCAACACATCTTCAATCATACTTTTCACATAAGTACTCGTAAAATCAGAGCCGTTATCCATAAAAATCACTGTTGGAAACCCATGCATTTCCCAATCGTTAATTGTCCCATACTTTTCCTTTGCATTTTTAAAACAAATACCATTTAACAAAGTACGCATTACTTTTTGACCTGATGGCTCGTTGAAAGATAAATTGAAGCCCCAAACCATCCGAGTAAACACACATATACCTAGAGTTAACCATGGTTCGCCTAATTCCGCACCTGTTTCAGGATCAATTAAGGTAATTGGTAACCTAGCATGATCTAACTCAATTACATGCAGAGGAGCCATAGCAAATTGATTAGATGCTTTTTCTTTTATTAACTTTGGGTCTGCAATATCTCCTTTATTGATACGTTCCATTACGTATTTATCTATCCGGTCAACAATTTTATACACCGTGTCGTACTCAAGAGGCTTTAGTCCAACCGCTGTACATGCAATCTCAATATTTTCATGGAGTAAGTTAACTTTACGCCGCTTCTTAACTATGAATTTTTCCAATTCCCGTTTTAGAATTGGTACATACTCAGTAGGTAACCTTATAAAAATCGTATCCAGAATGAGTTCGGATTTTTTAGGATGCGCGAGTGGAATGGCTATCTCACCTACACGATTATGTGTGTTTAGATGGGCTTTGGAGACGAGTCCTTCTATTCCATGATGTTCTCGTTCTGTTTCTGATTTATTAAAAGCTGCAAGTAAACGGAAAATTTGTCTAGCAGAATAATCGTGTTTAGCTGCAACTCGCTCAACAAGTTCCTTTTTACCCAGTCTATCCAGCTTTTCTCCTTTGTTGAGATAACACTGAAATTTTTCATAAAATGTCTGCGCGGCATACAAATTACCTGACATCACATCATCATAGATTAAGATTGGTTCAATAATTGATTTTTTTTTAATTGCTAGAGCTTTTCGCTTTTCTGGTAAAGTATCTAACAGATCTCTCATATTATTCTCAGTTTCTATGGATGTTAAAGATGACTTCCTATCATTTTTTTTAACCTTAAATGTTGGGTCAGAAATGAGAGACAGGTGATTCATTCTTATAATTTTTTTATCCCCATCATCCTTAAAAAAAAGTACTGAAGGATATTCAAAATCATAAACATAAAATTTAGAACCACACCACTCAAACGTATCATCTATACATAACCTCATAGTTTTCAAAGGATGTCACCCTCCATATTAAAGTAAGGCAATAAATATTGAGATAAATTACCATTAGAAACTTTACTGAATAAATCTAGTGGCTGTAGCAAATCCACTTTTAATTCACCTAAAAAGATCAGATGGTAAATTAATGGAATTATGTCCCTAACATTTACCTTTGCAATAAAGCTCTTAGCAAGATATTCAATAGTGGGGTCTTTAAAATAAGCTACTTTCTTCATAATTTCATGGATATATATGTTGTAGTACTCTCTCTGTTGCTTGTAATGCATAATTAGCTGTATGTTTCTTTTCACTGTCTCGGGAAGTAACTTTGGTCTCACAACAGAATAGCCCCATCCTTCCTTAATACAATAGTTCATACATGCACTATAAAGATGTGGTTGTTGTTCTACAAAGATATCGCCACCTTTTATTTGGTACAAATGAGGAGGATTTCCTTGCCTGAAAACTAATGTATCAAGCACATGCCCTTTTTTTTCCAATTCAAATCGAGAATTCATCACTTGGTATGGGACCCAAACAGGTTGTGGATAGTATCTAACTGTTAAAGGATCCAACTCCAACAAATAATAAAACAAGCATTCCCCCCACAAAGACTCGTAGGGAATATGCCGTTCCATTTTCCGGCTAGGTATTGACCCAATAATATGAGGAAAATTTCGGCTCCCTTTATTATTGACTTTTCGCTTTGGTGAATAAAGTTCATCCTCTTTCCTCCATGTTTTTTTGCTCAGCCAGTCCAAAGGCTAACCCTCCCCATCATAAAAAATGACATTTCTAACTCCATCTTTCGTTGGCTCATAACCTCAATTATTTCCAAAGGAGAATATGGTTAAACTAGTACAGTGAGATGTTTGAATAAATAAAAAAAGCCTGAACCAATAAAGGTTCAGGCGATGACAAATCATATTCATATATGGTGACAAATTAATCTCCAAGTAATGACAAAACTAATTACAACAGACACATTTTCCCATAAAACACTTATCGGCTCTACCGTTTACCCACAACGACTATACCCGCAATTGCCACAAGTCTTACAGCCCTCAATATTAATCAGCGAGGCGCTGCCGCAGGATGGGCAAAGGTCACGGGAAGCCGTAGCATGGTTATGCGCATGATGACCACCATGTCCATCTTCCGTAGCTGACGGAACGCTCGATTTTAACTCCGCATTTAACGCTTCATTGAAATCCTCCAGCTCCAAAGTTGCCGCAATAGGAGCAGGTACATGATCATCATGAGCATTGTTCAGCACATGTGATTCCAGTGCCTTAGCTACGGCGTCAGCAATGGATTCAACACGATTCGCGCCGAAGCCGATAGCTCCTGATCCGCCAATGCCTTTCAGATGTTTGATCAACAGCTCCACTTTCTCACCATGATCTCCGTAACGGAGGAACAAGGAGCAGACACGGCCTAATGCTTCTGCCATAGCAAAGACGTCAGAACCTGCTTTACCTACATTCAGGAAGATTTCAGCCGGTATTCCATCAAGATCATTGATCGTAATATATGCCATCCCAAATGGTGTATTGATTTTATAGGTAGCGCCGCGCAGAACCTGCGGACGTTTTTTGTATTGTTTATCCGCCTCTTTTGTAGTCACTTGAGGCGCTGGACTTGCTGCTACCACACTTGTACTAGCTTCTACAGTAGTTGCAGCTTCCTCTGCCGCAACCGGAGCGGCTTCTTTTTTGTCTTCCTTCTTCGTGGTTTCCAGCACTTGAACGTCACGGCTTCCATCGCGGTAGATCGTAACCCCCTTACATCCTAGATCAAAGGCCATTTCATATAGCTCAGCCGTCTCCTCAACCGTAAAGTCAGACGGGCAGTTCGCTGTTTTGGAAATAGAGCTATCTACCCAGCGTTGGATCGCTGCTTGCGCGCGAATATGATCTTTAGCTGACAGATCCATCGAAGTTACAAAGTAGTCCGGCAGCTCTTCACCCGGATGAGCTTCCAGCCACTCTTGAGCGATTGGAACAAACTGTTCATCATAGCCAAGACGACTTTGACGGAAATATTTGAAGGCAAAATAAGGCTCAATTCCCGTAGAAGTACCTACCATTGTACCTGTACTACCTGTAGGTGCTTGTGTAATCACTGTAACGTTACGCATACCATGTTCACGAATCGCTTCGCCAACCTCTGGATACGCTTCGACTATATTTTTCATAAAGCCGCTCATTAGATATTTCTCAGTATCAAAAGCTAGGAAGGAACCCTTCTCTCCAGCAATTTCTGCCGATGCAAGGTAGGCTTCACGAGCCATAAAGCCGTATAGCTTGTCCAGAAACTCCAACGATTCCGGGCTGCCGTAACGGATGTTCAATTTAATCATCAGCTCCGCCAATCCCATGGTTCCGAGACCCACGCGGCGTTCCTTTTTCTGATTCGCTTCATTTTCCGGGAAATGATAAGGTGTTTTATCAATTACATTATCCAGAAAACGGACCGAATAACGTGTTGTAGTCGCAAGATCTTCCCAATCTACATCATGATTTTTCTCATCGTAGAACTTGGACAGGTTCACCGCAGACAGATTGCAGACTCCCCAGCCTGGCAGGCCTTGCTCTCCACACGGATTCGTACAAATAATCGGGTTGAAATACCAGCTGTTAGACATCTGGTTATAGTATTCCATGAACACAACGCCCGGCTCAGCGGATTTCCATGCCGATTCAATGATCGTACGCCACACGTCACGCGCTTTTACAGTGCGATAATGGATAACGTTTTTGCCGGCAGCTTTCCACTTGTCGAGATCGCCATCCCACATTTCGTTATATTCAGGATCGGTTGTATCCGGGAATACTAAATCCCAGTTCAGATCTTCTTTTACAGCCTTCATAAAACCATTGCTCACACATACCGAAAGGTTAGCATTAGTGACTTGGCCCATCGTTTGCTTCACGGTAATGAAGTCCTCAACATCGGGATGCCAGTCATTAATCATCAGCATGAGCGCACCACGACGGCTGCCGCCTTGCTCAATAAGCCCCGTAGTATAACTAAACAAACCGCCCCAAGATACAGAACCACTGGATGAACCATTAACCCCTCTAACAATCGCACGACGAGGACGCAATGAAGACAGGTTAATGCCCACACCGCCACCACGAGCCATAATCTCCGTCATTTCAGACAAAGTCTGCATGATGCCGCCACGGCTGTCTTTTGGAGAAGGGATTACATAACAGTTGAACAATGTTAATTCTTCACTAGCACCTGCACCAGCCGCAATACGTCCACCCGGCACAAGCTTCCAATCATCCAGGATTGAACGGAATTTGCCTGCCCATTCCGCTTGAAGCTCAGGTGTCTTCTCTACAGAAGCCATCGCTGTGGATAGACGGTCCCACATTTCCTCAGGAGTTTTTTCTATATTAAGGGTCAACTTTTCAACATCCGATTTCACAAGCTCGCCACTGCGCGTCTTTACAGTTACAATTCGACCACTGCGCTCCACAATTTCTCCGACTTCCTTAGTTGGAAACTTCGGATCATCTTTGGTCAGCACCAATACAACATCGCCTACTTTAGCATTGTTGCTGTCTGCATCCTTCCAAGCATAACGATCCAAAAATATTTTTTCACTTAGCCCTTCAAGGCGTTGCTTACGTTCCATTTTACTCAATAAAAAAACCTCCCGCATGTGTAGTAGATATTAGTTTCCGGTCCAAGGTATGGGCCCACAACAAAAACTCCCTTACCATCCTCCGCTGCTTAACAGGTGTATGTAGGAAGCTCATCTTGTCAATAACAAATACCAGCTAAGCACTCTATAAAAAATACATTTTCAAGCTTTTGTCACAATATATTGTGTGCGTCAGCTTTTAAACTATACCACATATTGTATCGAAGGTCTTATTCGAAAATAGAGTCAAGTTGCCGAATTATCGCAAACGTTGCTGCTTTTTCTCGCTCTTGCTCTCTTTTTTAAAGGCTATCGTGAAAAATAGGAGGTTATGAATTCTCTCGTTTACGAGCATACTACTCTTACGAATGGTGATATAAATCCGAGCTTGAGGAGGCTGCATTATGACGCAATTATTCCGTAATTCTCTACCCCAGCAAGGGGGAACACCCGCGCCGATACTGCCTGTTCCTCTTTCTTTTGACCGGAATTGGTTGCAAGATCTGGAGCTCAAATTGGAAAAGGGCGGCCCATGGGGAGACTACCGTTTATCAAAGCTTGCCGTACAAGGAGAGGAAACAGGTCTAGTAACGAGCTTCGATGAGCTGCAATGTATGAAGCATTTATCCGGCTTGTCCCCTCTTCCCCATCAGCTGGATACAGCGCATAAGGTTCTGTTCGAAATGTCAGGCCGCGCGATTCTTGCAGATGAGGTTGGACTTGGCAAAACCATTGAAGCAGGACTGGTGCTGAAAGAATATCTCGTTCGCGGTCTTGTCTCTAAAGTGCTTATTCTCGTACCTGCTTCTCTAGTATTGCAATGGGTTCGTGAGCTGAATGCGAAATTCGGCATCACTGCTGTCGCTCAGAAAAAGGCCTATTCTTGGGGCAACGCCATAGTCGTCGCATCGATGGATACCGCCAAACGCGATCCGCATAAGGAAATCTTGCTGGAAAATGAATACGATATGTTGATCATTGATGAAGCTCACAAGCTGAAGAATAAAAAATCGACCAATTATCTATTTGTACAGCAATTACGCAAAAAATATTGCCTGCTGCTCACCGCGACTCCCGTTCAGAATGATCTGGGCGAACTCTTTAATCTGATCACTATACTGAAGCCGGGGCAACTTGGAAATCAGGGCGATTTTGCCTCAAATTTCGTGGTTGATAAACGCCAGCCCAAGAATGAAGGTCAACTGCGGGACGAGCTTTCGAAGGTCATGATCCGCAATCGCCGTGGTGAAGGTCCAGTTAATTTCACGAAACGAAAAGTCCGTAATATTCCCTTAGTTCTCTCCCAAGAAGAAAAAGATTTGTATAACAGTGTTACTTCCTTTGTCAAAGACCAGTATCAGGAATCCGGCGGCAATCTTAGCAGCATGCTTTCTCTGGTAACCCTTCAACGTGAGGTGTGCAGCAGCCGGGATGCCGTCTTTATCACTTTAGTTAATTTGATCAAAAAGCTGCCTGCGGATTCACCAAAAAGAGACCGGATGATGGAGCTGCTACAGACCCTCCGTACCGTTAAAACAAACACTAAAGCTGAAACAACCTTAGCCCTCATTCAAGAAATGAATGAAAAGGTCATCGTCTTCACGGAATATCGCGCAACTCAAGAGTATTTACTACAGTATTTCCGTGAACATGGGCTGATGTGTGTCTCTTATTCCGGCGGCATGAACCGTGGCAAAAAAGATTGGATGATGGATCTTTTCCGCGGCCGGGCTCAAGTTATGATTGCTACGGAAGCCGGTGGTGAAGGGATAAACCTGCAATTTTGCCACCATATGATCAACTTTGATCTGCCTTGGAATCCCATGCGCGTGGAGCAGCGTATCGGCCGTGTCCACCGGTTAGGGCAAGAAAATGACGTAGTGATCTACAACTTGTCTACGCAAGGCACGATTGAAGAACATATCCTGCATCTGCTGCATGAGAAAATCAATATGTTTGAAATGGTGATTGGCGGGCTGGATGTAATCCTGGAACGTTTTGAAAAGAAGGAATCGCTGGAGAAAAGTTTATACAAAATCATGCTCGAATCCCGCTCCGACGAAGAATTGCGGCATGAGCTGGACCATATTGGTGAATCCCTCAGTGAATTGACACAGGGTATTAAAAAAGAAAGTGGGACTGCGACATGACCCTCACCGCACAGGAAGTACGCAAGCATGTGATGGACTATCTTGAAGCCACTGAATGCTCCATCATTGAGGCTTCGCCCCTTCACGTAACTGTGAAATTATCACCTAGAGCTGACAAAATGCTCACCGACCGGCCGTATTATTGGGGATTCGTGGAGCGCACAGGTGTAGATCCTGAGACCCTTTCTTTCACCTTTGTTTTTGATCCGGAAAAATACGACAGTCAAGCTGCTGTAGAGATTCCCCCCATTGCAAATCGTAGTGCTGGCATTTTGAATCAGGTTGTCACCGGAAGCCTAACTACAGGTGTAACAAACGATGCAGAGGCCAGCGCTGACTTACTCGAATCCGCCTCCCCGGGCTCAGAAGCAGTGAATGCTCCATCTACTGACCCGGAGGAAAGTATCCTAGCCCGCTACTTCGGCATTGTGCCGGCACTCCCACGAATTGGGCCAGGAATGATCCGCAGAGAGGATATTATTTACGGAAGCAAGCGATTGCAACAGATTTGGAACGCCGCTAGGGACGAAGGGAAATGCCTTTATTTATTTGAGGACCCGGGCAGCAGGCAGCGAAACACGCTGTTCTCTGCCGCTTACGAACCATGGCTTAGTGTCTGCTATAAAGTGGAGATGAGCTGCGATTTGAAACGTGAAGAACTCCATTATCTTGGCATCTCCCTAACAAAGGGAACCATCATTGATGACTTTAATGCAAAAGTTTCCACAAAAGAGATGATGCCACGCTTGCCGGAAAATGTGCATATCCAGCCTTATGAAATGACAGTAGCAGCCGCTACCGAACTATTGGAAACTAATCTTACCGCTCAGTTAGCCGAACTGGACTACACTTGGGCAGAACAGGCACGTGAGCGGCTAAGGGTTGAGCTGGATATCATTGATGTCTACTATGGAGAGCTGTTGAAGGAGCCTGACGAAGAAAAACGCCTAGCGACTCAAGAGCAGTATAATCGGCGCCGACAAGAGACCATTTGGCAATATGAGCCGCAAATCGCAGTTTCTGCGGTAACCTATGGACTGTTTCATCTGCGGAGCCTATAGAATGCGACCCTACTCGCTAAAAGCAGGCAAAAAAACAAGAGAACTTCCGCCTTCCGGCGCGACAGCAAGCAACAGCCTTTTTATAGCTTGTCCTCTACAATAAAAAGGAAGCTTATACTTTCTGAAATTTCATAACAAAGAAAGGTGTACGACGCCATGAAAATAAGTGTACGGCGGAGGCTGCTCCTTGCAGGTCAAAGCTGCTTCCTCCTGCTTCTATGCATCGGACTCATCGCAACGAGCTCCGGTTCCTCTTCTGCGCTTGCCGCTTCCAGAGTAAGTGTAGTTGATTCAGTCACACAGGATTTAATACCTTTACTGCAGATGGATATCTTACCTTCACCCGGTACAGTCCAGGAATTTGCCAAGAGTACACTGAACAAGCTCGCAGCAGAAGCTCCATTTACAGCCTGGAAGGACGCAGGAATAGAATATTATCCTCTGGGTCCAGGTACGCATAGCTGGCTTGTCAACGTTATGAAAGGTGAACAACGGATCGGTTACATGATCATTTCCGCTACGGATCAAGGTGGTTATATGCTTAGTGAATACGGAGCTGGCACTTACGGACTCCCCTATAGTTTGTTAGAACTGCGCCAATTTTTGGTGCAGGAAGGACTTATACCTTCATCTTTTACAGGAAAATTAAAACTCACAGCCTTATATGCACCACTTCTACCCGTATGGAAAATCGCCATTGACGATAAGACGATATTTATCAATGCTTCCGTGCCGCAAGTTTTGCCGTGGACGCTAAGTAAAGCGGAAGAAGTGCTTAAAGGGCAGCAGACAGAAACGGATGTAATCACTAACTTAACTACTGACCTGTCGCCGCTTTCTGCCTATCAAAGCGGGGGAACAGATGATCCTTATAAAGATATCATGTGGTTGACCTCCCCAAAACTGCTTGCTGTAGGTGGAGACAATATCGCCGCACTAATTCGTCCCAAGGAAAGTATTGCTTATCAAGCTGCTGGCCGAAATGATATTGTAGGGGCCCCTTTTATGATTACAGGTTATCAAAACTGGTTGCCTGCTTCGAATAAAACAAAAGCAATAAACAACATGAACACCGTTTATGCAGCATCAGGTCCAGAAGGTAGAAGATATTTACCACTCACTGCCTTGCAGGCTATCGGAACACTGCACAAGCTGCCCGACAAAAATATCTATAACTAAACATAACAAATAACCTTCCGCTGCCACCCTCAACAAGGCACTGGAAGGTTATTTGTTATTTGTGAAATTCAATCCTTGTCACTGTGGCTCCATTTGCTTCGCCAGATCGACCAACCAAGCGGAAGCATACCGAACCATTTTTGTGACCACGGCTGCTTTGTAGCCGCTCTACGAGCATGAATGGCACGCGGATCCTCGATATAAACAACTACCTTCTCAGTGATATACTTTACAAGCTCATCGCCGCCGGAAGCCATTTGTAACACCTCCTACATTGTAAGTGAATTAAGATAGCCAGCGTCGTTCCATGCTCTTAGTGTGCACCACCAAGCATATATCTAAACTCTTGTCTCGAATTGTTCGAATAGGTTTACCTATTAAAGCACAATCTAACAAAGAATCTAGGGCACGAGGTTATTCACATGCAAGGAGGAGTTCATTTGAACAATGGGAGAAATAAAGCTTATTCCAAGACAGCAGCTGCAATATGTAGCTTGCGTATTACTTTAACCACAGTTGGACTTCTAATGCTGTTTATGGGGAGTGCATATGCTTCTGCAACTCCATCCAAACCCGTAGTGAATGATGAACGTCAGCATCTCTTAAGCCACGGTCACCGTATGATCTTAATTGACGCAGGACATGGGGGGATCGACGGAGGAACTTCCTACGGGAACATTCTTGAAAAGGATATTACATTAGATATCTCACGCCGATTATTTCTGCTGCTGCGCAGCGATGGATTTGACGTTGCCTTAAATCGTAATGGAGATTATGCACCAAGCGATGAGAACCGCTGGCTGCGCAGTAAATCCCGGCATCTGCGCGACCTTGCCCAGCGTAAAGAGCTGGCTGAGACATTACCAGCTACTGTAGTCGTCAGCATCCATGTTAACTGGGCACCTTCACCATCCAAGCATGGTCCGCTAGTATTATATCGCCAAGAAGGGCGCAGCTTTATCCTCGCCCAGACCATTCAGCAACAATTAAACAGTCTCTATAATATCCAGGCAGAGACAAGACCGGGTAAACCTTTTTATTTACTCAACAAAATAACCGCCACAACCGTAATTGTTGAGGCGGGTTTTGTAAGCAGTCCGACAGATCGCGAAAAGCTGTGCACCCCTAAAGGGCAACAAGAAATTGCTGAAGCAATTGCTGGCGGCATAGTAGCTTATCTTATGGAAGTGTAGGATTCGAGTTCCATTTCATTTCGTTTTTAACGAGATCAGAAATGCCTATAAATTCAACATCATCTTTTATTTGCTCAACACCGCTGCGGATGCCTGCGGCGGTTTCTTTTCCATATACACCAACATGACCAATGGTTACGCAGAATCGTTGATCCTTCGCCAGATTATTTACAAGACCCATTTGTTTCAGCACATGATTAGCTGTGTGTGTATCATCCAAAAAAATATGGTTCTCTACGCGCGGCAGTCCCATTCGATAAGCCATATTGCCAGCAACAGAGCGGTAGTTAGTCTTACTGTCCACAAAAAACAATCCCCGCTCTTTGCAGACGGCTAAAATCACACCCATAATCCGTTCGTCCCCGGTAATCTTAGAACCCATATGGTTGTTTATACCGATAGCATAAGGCACATTATCGAGCGCGGCCTCCACCTTTTGACGCACTTCTTCATCAGACATCTTAGCCAATATAGCTCCGGGTCCAAGCCATTTAGGATTACCCTGGCGGGGCTCCATCGGCAAATGGACCAGAACATCATCTCCGCGTTCATGCGCGCGTGTGGCATCCTTCACAGATGTAGGCAAAAAGGGCATAACCGCCACAGTAAGCTTTATTGGCAGCGAAAACATTTCATCTGTACCCTTCATGCCATTGCCGAAATCGTCAATAATAATTACGACCTTATTACGTTGAGATACCTTCTCTTCACTTGATGGGTTTGTAGGGTTGTCTTTGGACTCGGCAGCTGAAACAGACGGTGTCACGGGAGCGATTAAAGTAACCATTAGAGCAGCAACAGCAATCCAAATTAGTAAATAACGATTAAACTTTAGATTGTCCTTCATCAAGAGGAACGCCTCCTTCGTCTTAAACAATTGTTCTCATTGTTTGGTTCACGAAGGTTAAATATGTACGAGGTGGGTTCGCAATAATTTACAATCGGGCTTTTTCTACTGTCCCCGTGCGTCTGCGGCAAGAATTGCTTCCAGCACATCCACAGCTTGAACTTCAAAGGGCATATTCCAGATGGGGCTATCCTCAGTACAGCTTGCTTCAGCCACCATCATTAATTGATCAAAATCCTTACTGGTAATTCCAAGATCGTTGAGAGTAACGGGAAGGCCGATTTTTTTGCAGAAGCCAATCACCTGATCAACCTCTTCATATGGTGCTTTCTCCAGTACAAGCTGAACGATCGTAGCAAAAGCAACCTTTTCACCATGAAGAGTATTCCTGCATTCCTCATGCAGCGTCAATCCATTATGAATCGCATGCGCCGCAGCAAGTCCTCCACTTTCAAACCCAATGCCACTCAAGTAAATATTGGCTTCAATAATATGTTCCACCGCAGGAGAGGTGATGCCTTGCTTAACATCTTTTAATGCCGTTTCACCCTCTGCAAGAAGGGTATCCAGACAGGCACGAGCTAATGAAAGGGCTGCAATAGTGCTAGTCCCACCTGCGTGTGTAATAGCCCCAGATTCTCGACAAGCTCTTGCTTCATAAAAAGTGGACAAAGCGTCTCCCATTCCAGCAACAAGCAATCTTGCAGGAGCTTTAGCAATGATATCGACATCTACGATAACCAGATCGGGATTTCTTTTTAATGGAAGATAACAGTCAAAGTCTCCCTCATCCGTATACAACACAGATAAAGCACTGCAAGGTGCATCCGTTGAAGCCACTGTGGGTACAATAACTACCGGGAGGTTACTCATGTGGCTTACTGCTTTTGCCGTATCTAAGGTCTTGCCGCCGCCAATCCCTATAATGACTTCGGCATCCTTCAAGCCAAGTGCTGCAACCATCTCATTAACCTGATTACGGCTACACTCGCCCTTAAATTCACACATTACTAGCGGCATTTCGTTCATTTCAAAACTGTATGTGATCTCTTTTTTGTACACAGAGAAAATATAAGGATCAATAATGGCATAAGCTCTTGTCGCTCCAAGCTGCAAACAATAATCTCCCAGCTTACGAATTTCACCATGTCCTTGTATATATTTAGTCGGTGAGCAGATGATCTGCGTCATGGTTCACTCCTCCTTTTATTTACATTCATATTAGAAGGATTGACCACATTCAGCTATTAAAAAGATCCCTTTAACCACCAGCTTAAATGAATCCACCATTCACACGGATCGTTTGCCCTGTAACCCACTGTGATTCTTTACTGGCTAAGAACAACACAATGCTTGAGATATCCTCAGGCTCGCCTAAACGTCCAAAGGAATTCATATTCCCCACGGTCGCAATCTCTTCCGCTGATTTCCCTACGGTAAATAACTCCGTATTCACAGGTCCAGGTGAAACAGCATTGATAGTGATTCCTTTTCGTCCAAATTCTTTGGCCAGCTGACGAGTGATTTGTTCCACTGCTCCCTTAGTTCCTGCATAGACGCTGTAGGTCGGGAACATTTGACCCGTAACGGAAGTTGAAAAATTGATAATCCGTCCGTTGTCCTTCATATATTTAGCTGCTTGCTGGCATGCAAAAAAGGTACCTTTCACATTGATCGCAAACTGCTTGTCGAAATCCTCTTCCGTCATATTTAAGATCGGCTTCGTAATCATAATCCCGGCGTTGTTGACAAGAATATCGAGTTGTCCATAGGCTTCTAGTGTGGTTTGGAATAATTGTTCGAGTTCTGCCACTTGGCTGATGTCTGCCCGAATAGCGACGGCCTCTCCACCCTTTTGCTTAATACCGGTTACGACTTTCTCGGCTTTGTCGGGGTTACTCGAATAGTTAACGACCACCTTCGCACCCTGTTGTGCCAAGTTCTCCGCAATTTCCCGGCCCATGCCTCTCGATGCACCTGTTACTAATGCTACTTTTCCAGCTAAATTCTGGTTCATCATTACTCCTCCTATTACTTTGTCCTTCTTGTTGGTCTGATTATAAATCGATCGATTACAAATTACAAGTGACATTTTTTAATATTTGTCATTTGAATTCGTTTTGCACACGGGATTTATACCGCTCTTTCGCTACAAGTCGCTCAATTCTGACCAATCTACGGGATTTATACCGTTCATCTACTGCTAGTCGCTCAATTCAAACAGATCAACGGGATTTATACCGTTCATTTGCTGCAAATCGCTCGATTCAGCCTAATCTACGGGATTTATACCGTTCATCTGCTGCTAGACACTCGATTCAAACTAATCTACGGGATTTATACCGTTCATTTGCTGCAAATCGCTCGATTCTGATCAATCAATGGGATTTATACCGTTCATTTGCTGCAACTCGCACAATTCAGCCTAATCTACGGGATTTATACCGCTCATTTGCTGCAACTCGCACAATTCAGCCTAATCTACGGGATTTATACCCCTATAAGACACAAAAAAACCTCCTGAATATCAGAAGGTTTTAAGTAGCTGTTACAAAGAAATCCCGGAAAGAATCAAATCCCAAACGGAGGCGAAATCCTGATCAATCGTAGCCGACTGCCACTCTATAGCATGTGCTGGATGATGATACCGCGAAGTAGCATTAAAAATTGCTCTAGCCGTTACCATTGGTTCCACCACTCTATACTCTTTGGATTGTATGCCTTTTTCAATAATGCCTGCGATTTGCCCAATTAATTGATCTACATGTAGGGTAATCATATCCACCGCTTCTAAAGTTACAGCTGCGTACATAGCAAACATTTCGGCATCATCCACAGCATAGGTGCGTTTACTACGAATCAGCGTATCCATCCATAATCGGAGCTGCTCTTTGGCATGCCCATCAAAATGCTCTGAAATATTCTTTAAAGGCTCTGAAATATTATGCTGCAACCATCTTTCGGTTACTGCTTCTCGCAAAGCAGATTTACTGGAAAAATGTCTATAAAGCGTACCATGACTTACTTTAAGCACCTTCGCTACATCAACAACAGAAGTCTTGTCCGGGCCAAAACGCCGGAGCACTTGTTCAGCCGCATCCAAAATGTTCTCTTTTGATAATGGAAGATCATTCGACATATGTATTCCCCTCGCTCTATCTCTGGTGGTAATTATCATAGCATATCATGTTCAAAAACGAACTGACAATATTACCAGTTTGTCATTCGTTAAATCATTATCAGTATATACTCGCGCCCAATTATTAAACTAAGGCCCCAGTTTGGTTTCTAATTCTCCGTAGCCCCTGTTCTCCATGAATTCGGACTGAGGAGCCCTTATTTTCAAAAATCACCGTAATTCATCATGCTATCGGACTCCAATGCAGCTATTCTCCCAAATCCCCTCCTTTTTGGCGTTCTAATGTGCAAATAAGAGCTATGCAGTCCGAAAAGTTAGCCAAACACACTAAATTGAGCAAATAGCTGCAATACGGTCCGTTACGATGAAGAAGCCCAGTATCTAGCAATGCACCTTCTGCCAACCTAACGATTTCGCCAAAAAACCTCCTTAATCTCTCAAGGAGGTTGGGAATATCATCTGCTTTTTTGCTCAATCCGGTCTAGCCTCGTTCTAACAAACTTACCGACATTCGCGATCGCTTGCTGCGCCTCTGGCAGCATATAAGCTAAAAATTGAAAGACACTCCACATGTTCTCCCATATTTCCAGTCCTACATGAACATTCGCGGCTTGTGCTCGTTCAGCCAACCTCGTTGCATCGCTTAACAATACCTCGTGGTCGCCTACTTGAACAAGTAAATCAGGTAATCCCTGCAAATTCATCCTTAAGGGAGATAGTATAGGAGCTAGTTCTGTCCGAGCACCTAGATAAACATCAATTATTCGTCTATTTCCTTCTAAGCTGCCTGTTGGATCAAACTCCGCTCGACTCAGATACGATTCACCATCCAAATGGACAAGATCTGTATGCGGCGAGATTAAAAAAGCACCCGCCGGCAATTCCACACCCGCATCCCGTAAAGTAATCAACGTCATCAGCGCAAGGCTGGCTCCAACAGAATCCCCTCCAAGAACGACATTCCCGGCAGAATATCCATTCGCGAGCAGCCACAGATAAGCGTCTATACAATCTTCATTAGCAGCCGGATAAGTAAACTCTGGTGCCAAGCGATATTCAATGATTAGGATCTTTGTGCCACTAGCTTTTGCAATTCGTGTAACCAGATCCCGATAAAATTCACAAGTCCCCGAAATAAAACCCCCACCGTGGAAATAAAGGATCACTTCATCAGCGGGTGAAGCAGATTTCACAGGAATAATCCACTCTCCGCTAAAGGTTCCAATTATGACCCGCTCGACGATAACATCAGTAAGACTGGGCATGTTTGCAGCGGTCGCGGCCATCTCCTGCCGTATTTGCCCGATAGACTTGCTATCCAATCGGTTGCTTTGTCGCAAATAATCTTTGATCGCTGCAAGCTGCTCTATACTTGTCTTTTCCATATCGTTAATCCCTCCTACAATTCTTTTCAACTCAGATTGTAAAGTCTGTAGGAGACTACAAGGTCAAGTTAAGAATCCATTTTTAAAATTTCGAGCGTGGACTTTACGCCCGGGTGTTTATCTGTGGCTAACAAATTTTTTCTCAAATCTGCGAGGGCTGTTAGTTTTATTTCCTGTTTTGCAATTTCACCACGAACTCGATCCATTTTCTTATCCACAACAGTTACAAAATCATCTATGCTAATGCCGCTGCTTTCAGATTTAGTGAGTGCCTTCTTAATTTCCTTTAAAGTGAAACCACACAATTTAGCATTATGTATAAAAACAAGTCGGCTAAGCACCTCATCCGAATAAAGACGATAACCAGCTTTTGAACGTAAGGGAGTGCTAATTAATCCGAGCTCTTCATAATACCTTAACGTCTCCATATTCACATTCGCCATTTTAGCAATTTGGCCTCGCAAGTACTCTGGCATAATCAGCGCCCCCTTATAATCCCCTACATTATACCAAATCCAGAGGCAGCAGAGGACATCAAAGAAGCATCAAGGGACAGCAAAAGAACGTCAACAAGTAACTAAGCTCCCTTTTAAAAACTCCTTATTCACGCACAAAAAAAACGACATTTCTGCCGTTTTCTCATTAATCATTTCCCAATTCACTACACTTCACTTCGAACTGCATTTTTCTGTATAAGCGAAATCTGTCCGGCATGAATGCCTGTATGATACATAAGTCTGCCTATCGCTTCAAGCGGTGTAGATGTGCCAAAAGCCGACTCCACACTCACATGCCATGCTTCTTCCGGAAGCTCCTGCATCGCAGCAGTTAGATTCTCATTGGAAACAGCCAGCAGATCAACAAGTTCACTCAATGTAGAATATGCCGCCTTGTCGCCTTGAGGATTAGGTTTTCCAAAAAACCACTCTGCGAACATAAACTCAACCTCCGCATTATGCTGAATTAATCCCCCAATCGTAGAGTTCCCTAGCTTAAGGTTAAGATCTTCTTCCGGCAATGCCTTCACCATTTTATGAAATCGCTCTTGCACCGCTTGCCAGATTGGCAACACTGAAGTGAAAGTCATAGATTATTTGCTCCCTTGTACAGTGGCTTCTTCATCTTTTTTCTTGTCGATCACCACATGGTTGAACAGGTTCGCATCTACGTCGATGTCAAAGGCCAAGCCAAAACCAACAACATAACGCCCTTGGACAGGTGTCAATTCAAACAATGAAAAATCCAATCCACGCAGCAAATTCACCATTGCCACCCCATGATCAGCATTAAACAATTCAAAGATCTCCTCATGCCCGTCATTCCCGATATTGCTTGAAGTGCAATTCCACCGCACACGTTCCGTTGCAAATTTATTATTCGTCGCAGACTCATCTGCAATTAGAAGCGCATCTACAAACTCGTTGTTTTCCATATATCTGTAATGCTCGGCGATCTTACTAATGTAGATATACAGCTTGCCTTCATGCTTAACAAAAGGAGCATAGCTGATAAAAGGTTTTCCTTCGTCATCAATCAAGCTCAAAATCAGATTTTTACGATTCGCAATAAATTGCAAATAGTTTTCTTTATTTTTCTCAACATCTACAGGCTTCTTCATTATAAAATCCCTCCATTAATAGGTTATGTAATCTAGCCACGAATCTAGCGAACGGTACTTAGCAAATGAATACGAGGTTTCGTCTCTGTAGGAACATATTGAACTTCAGCATCCATTCGGTATATATCCCGGATCATATCGGTTGTCATAACTTCATTTGGTGTACCATACATCGCCTTTTCACCCGCCTGCACTACAACAATACTATCACTATAGGTAGAGGCTTGATTGAGGTCATGTAATACCATCACGACAGTCATTCCCATGTCTTGATTTAGCTCACGTACTAGCTCAAGAACTTCATGCTGATGCGAAATATCCAAGTAAGTGGTGGGTTCGTCAAGCAACATAACCAAAGGACGCTGCGCCAAGGCCATAGCAATCCAAGCACGCTGTGATTCACCACCGGATAACGAGGAAACTGCTCGATCCTTATAATCCTTTAAATGTGTCTTCTCCAGTGCCCAGTGGACAATGTCCATATCCTCATGATTTAATTTTTCGAACCATTTTTTATGTGGATACCTTCCATAGGAGACGAGATCAATCACGGTCATATCATTTGGTGCTTGGTTCTTCTGGCTCAGCATACACATTTTTCGAGCGACTTGTTTGGCAGTCATGGATTTTAGATCCGTACCATCGAGTGTGACCGCACCCGTATGATATGGAATTAGTCGTGATACCGCCTTAAGTAATGTAGATTTACCTGAGCCGTTCGGTCCTATAATCGAGACGATTTCACCCTTTTTTACGGAAAAAGAGAAGTTGTTAATAATGTTTTTCTGCTCATACCGAATCGAAATAGAGTCGACAGTAAACATGTTAGAACGCCTTCTTTCTCATCAGGTATAGAAAATAAGGTCCACCGATCACCGCCATAAGGATACCCGCAGGAATATCTAAAGGTGCAAATAAGGTACGTCCACCTGTATCTGCTATCAACAATACCAATGCACCAAGTCCCATACTCATCGGCAAAAGAAATTTATAGTCTGAACCCACCAACAATCGAGCCATATGTGGCACAACAAGCCCTACAAAGCCAATCATCCCAATAGCTGCTACAGAGATAGCCGCTAGAAATACTGCCAGCAAGGAAAGTAGAATACGAATTCGGTCCACATTTTCACCTAAATTCGAAGCTACCTGATCCCCTAAACGTATAATATTCGCCTTGCGGATCGCGAAAAAGGATAAGATCCAGCCTGCTATGGCATACGGGAAAACCATCATCAAGGCATTGTTCCCTTTAGCAGCCAGACTGCCGTTTAACCATTGGACCGCTGCCGGAAGTCTGTCACTGTACATGATGGTCAGGAGTCCTATTAATCCCCCGCAAAGAGCATTCACAGCAACTCCTGATAAAATAATAGTGATGGGCGAAATGCCGGTTCTTCTCCACGCTAATGCATATACAATCCCTGCAGCGATTAGTCCACCCACAAAAGCCGCAATTGGAATGAACTCCGTATATTGTGGGGCTGCAAGCATAATGACAAGCACACATGCAGCTGCTCCACTCGTTACACCGGTCAACCCTGGATCAGCAAGTGGGTTGCCCATCACGGCTTGCAGAAGAGCACCCGAAACCGCGATATTTGCCCCAATGATCATCGCCAGTAATACACGCGGCAAACGAATATCCCATATGATGGTCGCATTCACCGCTTTTGCCGCTGAACCAAAGATCGTGCTTAGGATGTCTGGTATAGAAATGTATACTGAGCCTAGTCCAATCGCAATTATAGCGGCAACGAACGCAAGTGCTAACGTTACAATAACAATAATTCTGCTACGAGATGTATTTATCACTTGCTGTCTCCTTTAATTATTCATAGAAGTATTTTGCAATTTCCGTTAAGGCTGTTTCCGCGTTAATAATCGAAGTGACACCGAAAACGCTGTAATCTAGAATGTTGATTTTGTTATTTGCATAAGCCGAGAGCTTTGTCCAAGTTTCATTTTTCTCTATTTCTTTTTTGAACTTATCCTCTGTCGCTCCGTGGTCGCCTGAAGCGAGTACGAGAATGATGTCTGGATCAGCGGCTACAATGTTCTCCATATTGATAGGTGAGTAAGTGTCAGTAACTTGCAATACAGAAGTTGCGATGTTATCAGCACCAAGCTTTTTAACCAAGCTACCTAAATAAGATTTCTCACTCATGACCATAAAGGAATCTGCGGTTCCGATTACGAGCAGCACGCTTGGCAGTTCTTTGCCTTCTGCTAATTGACTCAGCTCATTTTCTTTGTCCAAAATCTTAGTTAAAGCAGCATTCATTTCATCTTTTTTATTAAAATAAGTGCCTAATACTTTGAGGCTAAGCTTTAGATCCTCGAATGATTCTGTTCTCAAATATGCTTTTTGTAGGTCGATTCCTTCTAGCGATTTGTCTAACGTGCTGCGAAGTGATTCCGCTCCCAGCAGCAAGTCCGGTTCGAGTTTGGTTACTACTTCCAGATCCGGCGCCATAGGTGATCCAATACGATCAATTGTTTCGAAATCAGCAGGGATTGGATTCGTTGAAGTTGGTACACCTACCGGAGTTATGCCGAGCAAATAAAGCATTTCTGTTAACGGTACAGAAGTTGTTACAATACGCTCCGGTGCTGTGGCAGGGAATTGGCTTAAGGCTTCGTTGAACAACGTTTCATCCACACCATCATTCTCCAGACTGTACACCTTGCCGGCTGCTTCCGATGTATTCGCTACTTCTGTTGTATTTGCCGCATTTGCTTCTTTAGATTCATTAGCAGTTGTATTCGTTACTGCTTCATTTTTTGGATTGTCCGCTGTATTTGTAGACGAACATGCAGTCATTGCCGTAAGCACTGCAATAACCAGGAGTACTAATAATTTTTTCAAAATCCATCCCTCCAAATATGTATATTTATACGTTTCATGTAGTGATAATGATTTTCATTTTCACTCATCGATTCCTATGATAATCGTTATCAATAAGAAGTGTCAAGAATTTTATTTTAATTTTAAATAAGAAGGATTTTCCTTATTGTCCGTTGAAGCCAACTAGCATTTCTAATAAAAAAGCCACGCCCTATGGGCGTGACTTCAAATAGTGGTGTATGAGATCCAAGCGTTAGTCAGTAGCTCCCGTATTTAAAACCCCATAATGAATAAGGTCTACAAACTCATTTTCTTAATAAATATGCTGTAACAAAACGCCTTCTTTCAGCATGCCAGATTTTTGCATAACCCGTCCCGAACCAGGATTTGTAGCAAAGAATCTGGCATACACTTTGTGATAATGTTTTTCTGTAAAAGCAAAATTAATGACCGCTTTTGTTGCTTCTGTAGCATATCCATTACCCCAGTGTTCCTCACCTATCCAATATCCAAGCTCGCCGTTTCTGTGTGTCCGGTTATTTCTCAGTCCTATAGCACCATACAGCTCGTTTGTATTTTTATCAGTAATAGCGAATTCATATGAATTATCATTATTGAACTCATCTTCATGTGTTTCAATCCATGATAACGCACATTCAACGGGGTATGGATAAGGTAAAGTTAATGTACTTTTGTAAACATTATAATTATTGCAGAGCTCACTGACACGCTGTGCATCAGACAATGCAAAAGGTCTTAAAATCAATCTTTCAGTAGTAATTGTTCTCTTCTCTGGATTGTACAATGGTATCCCCCCATTAAACTAAATATTATAAAACAAATACAAGCCAGATAAACAGAAAACTTGGCCACCACTGCTTACCCGCTTTCACAAACAGCCAGCCAAACACCAATGAAAAAGCAGTAATATACAAGCCGCTTTGCAGACCATGTGTCAAATGACCTAATCCCCAAGTCAGCATTAAACCTATTCCGCCATAAGGAAGAGAAGGATTCTTAAACCATACTTCTCCTGCACGCTGCATTAGCGCAACCAATAGTACAACTAGGACAGCTTCCACAATGTAATATATGTTTTGAACCAAGGCAACCCATATGCCCATAAAACCATGTTCTAACTTAAAGTTTTCATATTCTCTATAAATCTGTGGAATGCTCTCCCCATTAATCCAAAATTCCAGCACTGCGAACAAAAAACTTGATATAAAAGCTACAATTAACAAAGGAATGACCTTAGAGCTCCAACGCAAAGATATAACCTGTTCAATCAACTTCCTCTTCCTGAACCAAAGTAGAAACATCATAGCTCCAACTGTCCACAATAGGGTGACTATGCTCCAATGAACAACTAGTACGTACCAAGGGCTGACAAAAAAGTCATCTATATTAAACAAATCCCCCCATAACCATTGATCTAATCCCATGATGAACATATCCATTCCTAACATTAAAAACACAAGCAGTCCTAATAAAAAATATTGAATACCTGATATATTCCCTTTTTGTTTCATGAAACCTCTCACCCGCCTTATATATTGTCCATTTTTGTACTATATTCCCAAAATTATGATGCTGAAAGTATGGCATCCCCTCAATCTGTTTGTCTGTAACAAATTACTCACTTGAATCAAAGTTAGAAAAATAAAAAAAACAGCACGCATCGATATAAAATCGACACATGCTGTTTACTATCAGGACTTGTCCAAACTAGAATCTAGCCACAAAAAATTCGCGGTCTGCGGGAACGTTAAAACTTCTTATAGTAGCTCCACTCTCATCTCTCAAAGTGAGAAGATAAGGTACCGATGTTAAGGTACTAATTGTTGGGAATCTAACTACACCAAATTCGTCAAAATCAGCAGTTACTGTTGTAGTCCCAGCTCTTAATGAAGCTGTCCACCCCGTAGTATCTTTAGGTGTACCCGTTGCATTTGTACCAATAGCAACAACAATAAATCTATCCAGGGTCTGTCTAATTCTCCGTTTCTTTCTCGTAGGAGCTGCTTTCGCTTTTTTAGCCGCGAGAACTTTGCTAGCCATAACTGCTTTCTTGTTAACTGGTTTCTTAATCATTGCCATTTACTTCACCACTTTCTTTTTAGGATACGTTAGTAAATGCAAGAATCGTAAGGTTTGACCTCTCTTTCACCTACAAATCTGAAAATATGTTAAATCCTAGTTTCATAGTTTCGTGTCCACTAGCTCTGCAGTGCATATAATACCTTCAAGAGGTGATTCATTACTAATGAACGGTCAAAAATGGCTAGAGAAATATCATTCGAAAATGCACCATTCCTTGAGAAAAAGAGTTCAACGTTCCTATCTTCCAGGACATAAAGCGAATACCATTCCCGTTATCATTAAATTCAAACAAAAAATAACTACAGCCCAGCTACAGTCTTTACAAAACCATTTAAAATCCCACGACCTTCCGATCAGACATCATCTTCACCTGCTTAATTCGATATCATCCAAAGTTTCAAAAAGCTGCTTGAACCGGATGTGCCGCTGGGATGGAATCGAGAAAATTTATTTGGATCAAGTCAAAAAAACATCCCTTAATATAGCCACACCATCCATTGGTTCTACAACCGCTCAAAAGAAAAAGGGGCTTACCGGAAAAGGAATAAACATTGCGATTCTTGATACAGGGGTGTATCGGCACCCTGACCTGTTTCGCCCTGTTAACCGTATAGTTGCTTTTAAAGATTTTATCAATCATAGAAAACAGCCCTATGACGATAACGGCCATGGAACTCATATCGCAGGGGATGCAGCAGGCAACGGATGGATGAGTAAAGGAAAATACAAAAGCCCTGCTCCAGAGGCAGGGATAGTAGGTGTCAAAGTATTAGATAAAAATGGCGATGGATATGACTCTACAATCATTAAAGGAATTGAATGGTGTATTACGAATCGGAGAAGACTTAATCTTCGTATTCTTTCGATGTCATTTGGGGGTAAGGTGAATCTTCCTTGTTCAGATGATCCACTCTGCCAAGCTGTAGAAAAAGCAATTAAAGCCGGACTGAACGTTGTAATAGCAGCTGGAAACAGCGGACCGGGACGCAGTACGATCGAATCACCAGGAATTAGTCCTTCAGCAATTACTGTCGGTGCAGTGGATGACCGTCGCACGCTCACGCAAGCGGACGACCGAATCACTTGGTTCTCCAGTCGTGGACCCGCACCGGGAGGAAGGAAGAAACCAGATCTCGTTGCTCCAGGCGAGACGATCATCTCCCTTCGTGCTCCACGATCCAAGCTGGATCGCGAGCTTCCTTATTTGCGGATAGCTAAAGATTACTTTGTGCTGTCCGGTACCAGTGTCTCAACACCTATCGTCTCAGGAGTGGTCGCGCAATTACTCCAGAAGAACCCTTCTCTTACGCCTAAGCAAGTAAAATCCATACTAAAAAAGAACACGTTTCGCCTTAAACTAAGTCCTAACACAGCAGGATGCGGTGAGATCAATGCGCGGTTTCTATCGTAAATCCGCTTCTTTTTTAAAGGCAGTAATGACGGAAACCGACAATTCCTCTGTAAATATACCTGTAGGCTCTATTTCTAATAAAGCTGATTTCAAATCATCTTCAAAACATTCTAAGTTACCTCTAAATAATCGCTTAGAAGCATAAGACGTAGAATACAAATTTCCTAGTATTGAATCAACAGTCCATGTGATGGAATAACTCGGTAATACCCGTCTTTCAACGTCTTTAAAACTGGATCGCTTTACAACATCCTCATGTCTTTCTTGGGGATGTTTATATGTACCTTTTCCGGCTATTCTTTCGTCACCCAACCAGCGTTTCACTACTTCCTCTACCTTTTGTTGCCAAGGTAACGGTTCTTGTTGTTCATTAAAAGTATCAATTACAGCAATACCGCCGTTATCATCTAAACTATGATAGAGAATTTCAAGAATGGATTCTCGGTCCATCCAGTGAAACGCCTTAGCCATCATAATTAGACGAAAGGAACCCCAGTTATTGGATAGTTCTTCCCCTCTACCCTGTTGCCAGCTAACATTCTCAACCCTGTTGTACTGTGATAACAGCTTTGCTTCATCTAGCATCTCTAGTTCAGTATCTACGCCAATGATTTCTTCGAACCAATCCGCGAACCTTAGCGCTAACTGCCCAGTACCACACCCTAAGTCTAGCAACCGGCCTTCTCCGTGAAGTGAGAATTTGTCCACTAGATATCGAATCAGTGAGGACGGATATAGCGGGCGATATCTGGTGTAATAGCTTGCAGTATCTTTGAACAGATCCGGTCCATAATCATTCATAGCTGAACTCCCCCTTCTTTTTTACCAAGGACAAAATCATAGCAGATATGTTATGCAAATAAAAGGCTATCCAGAGCATTCCGGACAGCCTTTTATTTATGTGGATATAGCCCAAAATAACTAAAAATATTGACAATTAACTTCGTTGCATATATGGTTAATTACATAACTAACTAACCAATGAAGTTGGCGGTGAATACATGGGAAACTTAATGGATGATACACGACCGATATTTATGCAGATCGCCGAACAAATAGAAAATGACATCATCGAAGAAGCACTGCTGGAGGAATCACAAGTTCCTTCGACAAATCAGTTTGCTGTTTTCTACCAGATCAATCCGGCTACAGCTGCGAAAGGTGTGAATTTGCTTGTGGATCAAGGGATATTGTACAAAAAACGAGGAATCGGTATGTTTGTAGCTTCTGGAGCGCGTACAGTATTGATGGAGAAGAGAAAAGAACAATTTTATGAACAGTATGTAGTAACCATGATCCGTGAAGCTGAAAAATTAGGAATTACGTTGGATCAATTAACGATTATGATTCAGAGGGGAGACAACAAGTCATGAATGAAGTTGTTGAAATCAAAGGATTAACTAAGTCATACGGAAATGTCACTGCCATCCATGAACTCAGTTTTTCTTTGGAGAAAAACAAGATATACGGGCTTCTCGGCAGAAACGGTGCAGGAAAAACCACAATAATGCATATGATCACAGCTCAGCTTTTCCCCACAAGTGGTGTCCTGAACGTATTTGGTGAACATCCATACGAGAATAACCGGGTTCTCAGGCAGATTTGCTTCATTAAGGAAAGCCAAAGGTATCCGGACACGTACCGAATCATCGATGTACTGGAGGTATCCGAATTATTTTTTCCAAACTTTGATCGGGAATATGCTCACTCTTTAATCAAGGATTTCAATCTGCCCTTAAAAAGAAGAATAAAAAAGCTATCCCGAGGTATGCTCTCGGCTGTAGGAATTGTAGTAGGTCTAGCCAGCCGTGCTCCGCTTACCATTTTTGACGAACCCTATTTAGGACTTGATGCTGTAGCTAGAAGCCTGTTTTACGATCGCCTAATTGAAGATTATGCTGAAAATCCACGCACAGTTGTTTTGTCCACCCATTTGATCGATGAGGTAAGTCAGCTTTTAGAGCATGTTATCGTCATCGACAACGGCAAGCTAATAATTAACGAAGATGCTGAAACCCTTCGCGGGCAAGCTGTTACGGTAATCGGTGCGACAGCGAAGATCGAAGATTTTATCGACGGCAAACAAGTCATCTCCCGCGAGTCTTTTGGCGGTTTGCTTACGGCCACCATTTTCGGTTTCAACGCGAATGATCAAGCACATGCTGAAAAGTTAGGCTTAGAAATCTCACCTGTATCTTTACAGCAATTAATCATTCATCTCACAAATAAAAAATCTCTAGGAAAGGAAGTGACCGTGTAATGAATCCTACGGCAGGCATGATAAAAATGCATTTTAGAGATAAGTGGTTATGGTTGTATATGCCTTGGGTGATCTTGTTATCCAGCTTCTTGGTAAATGTCATCGTCGCTTCTTTCATCCAAGAACCAATCTATACCGGCGGTCTCGTCTCTATCTTCATTTATATGTTAATCACCGGTATACTCATTTTGGTGCAGACCTTCCCTTTTGCTCTGGGCTTAAGCCAACGAAGAACGGATTATTTCATAGGCACTTCCTTAATGGCTATTATAACTAGCACCACCTACTCAATTCTCCTCTACCTGCTCGCAATCATTGAAAGCAAGCTTACGGGTGGCTGGGGTTTGGAACTACATTATTTTCATTTGCCCTTTTTAAATGATGGTAATGCCATGGAACAGCTGTGGATGTATTTTGTGCTCTTTCTTAATATGTTTTTTCTGGGGCTAATGATATCCAGCATCTTCCGGAGATTTGGCCGAAGCGGTTTGTTCATTTTCTCAGGGGTTACGTTTATCCTGTGCAGTCTCGGTGTATTGTTAATGACCTATAATCAGTGGTGGGTAGACCTCTTCAACTGGTTTTCTGGATATACCGCATTTGAACTTGCCTTGTGGTCCATGCCTTTGACAGTCGTGTACGCTCTTTTATCGTTTTTGATGCTGCGTAGAGCAACAGTGTAATTCATTATCCTATAAAAAACAGGTGTGTCCCAATAGCCATACAATGGTTGCTGGGTGCACCTGTTTTCTTTCGTTGCTTAGACTTTGATCTAGACAACAAACTTTATTGGATTCGAGCATAGTTGCGTGTGCGATGGTGCTATCGGATTCTGCGGGGCGAGTAGCTTAGAAGCAAACACAGTGTCGCTATTGCAGATAGCGAAGGTCCAAAACATAGATTAGTATTTCGCTAAACTTCGCGTGCGAAGACACTATCGGACTCAACTGACCTTTTTCGTGGCTTAAAGCACATTTGGATTTTATCGAGCCAGCTGACTTTATTCGTAGCAGTAGAGCACATTTAGATTTCTATCGGGCCAGCTGACCTTATCCGTGGTTTTAGAGCACATTTGGATTCTATCGGACCCAGCTGACCTTATTCGTGTCTTTAGAGCACATTTGGGTTCCTATCGGACCCCACAGTCGCTATTGGTATAAAAAACGCCGAATTCGTTCCTTTTTCCATGCAATAGCTGCACTGGGGTCCGAAACTATGCTCAAAAAGCGATAAATGAGCAAATAGCTTCATCTGAGTCCGTTGGCCTCAGGTGATGATGACTCGGTGGTACGAGTAGCATAGAAGCAAAATACAAATTAGTTTTTATCCAATCTGCGCGTGGAGAGACGCTACCGGACTCCGCTGACCTTATTTGTAGCATTCGAGCACATTTAGATTTCTATCGGGCCAACTGACTTTATTCGCAGCTTAGAGCACATTTAGATTTCTATCGGACCCAGCTGACCTTATTCGTGGCTTTAGAGCACATTTGGGTTCCTATCGGACCCCACAGTCGCTATTGGTATAAAAAACGCCGAATTCGTTCCTTTTTCCACGCAATAGCTGCACTGGGGTCCGATACTATGCTCAAAAAGCGATAAATGAGCAAATAGCTTCATCTGAGTCCGTTAGCCTCAGGTGATGATGATGACTACACAGGGCGAGTAACGTAGAGGTAAAACACTAATTAGTATTTCCCCAATCTGCGCGTGGAAAGACGCTATCGGACTCCGCTGACCTTATTCGTAGCATTCAAGCACATTTAGATTTCTATCGGGCCAACTGACCTTATTCGTAGCATTAGAGCACATTTAGATTTCTACCGGGCCAGCTGACCTTATTCGTGGCTTTAGAGTACATTTAGATTTTATCGAGCCAGCTGACCTTATTCATGGTTTTAGAGCACATTTGGATTCTATCGGACACCACTGACCTTATTCGTAGCATTAGAGCAAATTCGGATTTTCATCGGACCCCACAGTCGCTATTGGTATAAAAAATGCCGAATTCGTTCCTTTTTCCACGCAATAGCTGCACTGGAGTCCGAAACTATGCTCAAAAAGCGATAAATGAGCAAATAGCTTCATCTGAGTCCGTAAGCCTCAGGAGATGTTTCTTAAAGATTTCTTTCGCTTAAGCACTACCGTCTGCTGAAAAACATGAAAAAAGGATTATAAAACTGCTGCTAGAGCAGTTCTATAATCCTTCTTAGCTATGCGGTCAAGAGGACTCGAACCTCCACGATATTGCTACCACTGGCACCTGAAGCCAGCGCGTCTGCCAATTCCGCCATGACCGCGTATTATAATGACTCGCTTATTGCGGTCACAAGATAGATCATACCACGCTGAGAATCCAACGTCAATATATTTTCGCCGTTTTCTTATCATCCATTAATTTATGGATAATTATTGCTTTTGTTGGCCAATATAAGGTATAATGAGAACAAAAGTTCGCATAATATAAATGAGGTGATTTATAATGGCGACTACAAAGCTAAACACATCCATTATTGATGAAGAAGTAACTAAAGAAGAACTGTCCCTGGTCAGAAGCTATTTGCTGCTAACGTTTATTCATAAAGTTTTCGAACGTGACTGCCGTGTAATCAGTAGAAGCGGCCTGTTTAAGACCCCTCAGCTATATATGGAGCTCGTATCTGGTGCCACAAAGAAGACGTCACTAATGCTTCAAGAGGTTACGCGCGAGCTGAGCTCCCATGATTTGAAGATTACTACCGTTCGCCAAGATCAGCGAGGAGTCGAAGCATTATATTCCTGCAGAGGATTTCAAGGAGAGATGAATATATTATGGCCAGGCTTCCGTCGAGAAATGATGTTGCGCATGCGCGCGTATCTCGGACTGTCCACAGAACTCTCCATACTCTCCAGAGAAGAGAATGCGTCTGAACTAGCTCTAACTATATAATCCCCAAATGACATTACAGAAACAGCTCCCGCCCAGTAGGGCGAGGAGCTGTTTTGTATTATGAAGATTATTACTGCGGAAATTATTACTGTGAAGATTATATATTATCCGGATCTTGTCTTGGTTCACTAAATGGCTGGAATATATAATTGCGATCCAGCTTCACTACTCGTCTATTCTGACGACGTATCATCACCTGAGAATCATCCCAAGCAAGAACTATCCCTTTAACATCGTTACTTTCCAAGCCATCGCGCACTACACGAATTTTCTCACCGGAAATCCGGTAGGCATCCAATTCCTCATCGCTAATCATCATTAATCCCTCCTGTCATAGCTTGTCCTATTTAGTCTCAGAAAAAAGACCCAAATGATAAATCATCTGGGTCTCATGTAGGCAATTAACGACTTGCATGTCTACTAAAGCATTCTTATATCAGCGCTTCATTCTTCTCAAACCAGAAGTCAAGAACTTTAGCGGACATCACACGTTGCTCCAGATACTCCACTTGGTTAGTTGTGAATTTCTCCCTCCACGGGAAGGATAACTCTTCGCACAAACCTTTGATTGTCAGAAGCTCTGACCAGGCTACATAGCGTTTGTACCAAAAAAACTGAGGATGTTCAATCATATAGGGATACAGATCGTCGAATTCCGTGTGTTTGCAATCCAGCGCACGCTCGAAATGATCCTTGGCCTCGGTTAATTTATCAATAAAAAATTGTTCAGTCACCGGTTCTTTCCCCATTGTGACGCCTCCTCCCTATGTCTAATATTTATTATAAAGGAAAATCCATAGGGTGAAAAGCAGTTGTTTAAAAAATAGGCCTGTTCTTATTGCCAATTAGGTTATTCCCCAAATTCGATGGTGCCTCCATTTAGAGAGGTAATTCTTACGAGTGACTCCAGACGGATGCCTTGCTCTCTGATCGTCCGAGCCCCTGCCTGAAAGCTTTTTTCTACTACAACACCAAGACCAACTAGCTCAGCGCCAGAACGTTGAATGATCTTAATCAATCCACGCGCCGCATCACCATTGGCAATAATATCATCAATAAAGAGGATTTTATCCTCTGGAGAGATGAACTGGCGAGACAACATAATATCGGTAACGATTCCTTTTGTAAAGGATGGAACTCTTTCGCAAAGCGCATCCGGATCAGCTAACAGAGTTTTTTTGCGGCGTGCAAAAACTAGCGGCACCTTTAATTCATACGCGGTGGCAAATGCCACGGCAATGCCCGAGGATTCAACGGTCACAATACGAGTAATTCCTGAATCCGCAAACCTCCCGGCAAACTCCCGTCCCATTTCCATCGTAAGCTGTGGATCAACCTGATGATTTAGCAGTGCATCCAGCTTCAGCACCTCATCCGAAACGACGACACCTTCTTCCAAAATCCGCTGTTTCAACACTTCCATGACTTTGAACCTCCAATACCCTTTATAATCGCAGACATTCCGTACAAATTAATCACTGATCATAAAGCAATTACGACGGAAGTCATGTCCTACTGATCCTCATCATAACCTGTACTATACAGAGTACACAAGGTTATCCTGCATAGCACTCGTTATGAATTTTCTTTAGCTTCGTAAAACTATTAGGAGGGGAGCCATGAAATCACATGTCCGAACATTACAGATCGCTTTCACTTATATTGGCACCATTGTAGGAGCCGGATTCGCCACCGGACAGGAAATATTAAAATTTTTCACACGTTACGGGCACTGGGCAGTCCTGACCATCCTGCTCTCAACTATATTGTTCATATGGCTGGGTACAAAAATGATGGTCATTGCTCGGCGAATAGAAGCGGAATCCTATGAAGACTTTAACCGTCACCTCTTTGGGGAACAGGTTGGAAGCACCATCAGTTTGTTCACGATGGTCGTCCTGATCGGTGTAAACAGTATTATGCTTGCAGGAGCCGGCGCTATTTTTCAGGAGCATCTCGGACTTCATTATCAGACTGGACTACTTATCACATTGCTTGGTTCATACTTTCTGCTAAAACGAGGGATTTCCGGTATTCTGCAAATGAACAGTATTGTAGTTCCTTTAATGCTTACTCTGTCACTCATCATTATTTTTAATACTTTTCAAATTCCGGGAGCTGGACGGTTCCTGTTCCTTGATAACGATCGCTCTCTCTTTGGTGCATGGATGTCACCGCTGCTCTACACCGCCTTTAATTTAGGGATGGCACAAGCTGTTTTAGTCCCTATGGCTCGTCACACAGAGGAAGAAAAGTCCCTTGTATGGGGCGGTATTATTGGGGGTACCGGGATTGGTTTTATGTTGATCGCCGCACATTTCGCAATGAGCTCACAGATGCCAGGGATTCTCAAGTTTGAAATTCCGATGGGCAGCATCGCCGTCCGGTTGGGTACTGTAGTGCAAACTATATATCTGCTGCTGATCTTTTTGGAGATCTTCAGCACTTTTGTCGCCGATATTTATGGAGTAGCTGTACAGCTTAAGCAACGGCTTCCCCTATCAACTGCACTAATCACGCCACTTCTGATGCTGGTCTGCTATTTACTGAGCCAGTTTGGCTTTAGTTCACTGCTCTCCGTGTTCTACCCAATCTTTGGAGGTTTATCACTGGTCTGGGCTGTCAAGCTGCTGCGAACGCCATGGTCCTCTCCACCAGGAGATAATACCTTATCGAACTCAAAGGAGAAGGGGAACAGTCTCGTATCTGTAAAACCAATCACCCGAACTACACGGAAATAACCGCTGCTGTAGGAATCATACGTGCTGCCGCTTCCGCCACATGCTTGTGACAGGTCATCATCACAATCTGGCGGGAGATCGACAGTTCTCCAAGAAGTCCAAGCGCAGCATGAAGACGAGACTCGTCAAAGTTAACGAAGAGATCATCGAATAACAGCGGCAGCGATACTTGCCGTGACATGGTCTCTGCCAGTGCCAGCCGGATGGCAAGATACAGCTGTTCTGCCGTCCCTCGGCTGAGCAGTCCACTGTCCAGTAGTCCCCCGTCCTTGTGTTCAGCTTTCAGCTCTTTATGCCCTAGTGTCATAACAACCCTTTTATATTCCCCTTCCGTCAGCTTGGAGAAATAGTCTGAGGCAAGCAGTAATACCTGTGGCTGCTTCTCCTGCTCATACACACGGCGAGTTCGCCCGATTAGTTCGGCAGTTATCGCTGCCACTGCATATTTATCAGCCACGATCCGCAAGGCTGCTCTCTGCTCTTCCAGTTGCTGAATAACGGAATCCTCCACGCAGCGCTCCTTCAGATACTCCCTTTCCTGAAGCAGCTTGCCTCGTTGCTCCAGCAGGGTGTTCCAACCCTCTTCCTGCTGTTCCATCAACTCTTCAGCCAATGACCGCTCCAGCTGCAATGCTTCTGCATCATGATGATTTAATAGTTCCAGCAGAGCAGCAACCCGCATCTCCTCCCAACCACCGAACATAGCAAGCTCCCACTGGCGAATCGATTTATTCAGATCACTGCGCCGCTGCACAGCTGCTGACCTGCGTAAGAAATCCTCTCCACCACTCGCCCCGCCTTCCTGTATCAGAAGCTCACGCTGTTCTCTCAGCTCACCTAATATCCTGTGGCTCTCCTTAAGTTCTTCATCCACATCCTGCAATCTTGACTGCATAGTTTCCCGGCGAATCAAGTCCTTTTTCAGATCATCCCATGCTCTTTTTCGCAGTTCCAGCCAGCTTAGTAGGGTTAATGCAGATACTCGTTTCCCCTCTTGCGGATCTATTTCAAAGCCAGCTGCTGCTACACCAGACTCGTCGCTAAGATCAGCACCGGACTCATAAATAAGAGCAAGCAGCTCCTCCTCAAACACGTTACATTCTGCTTCCAGCTCCTTCAATCGTAAGGAAAGTTTATTCTCTTGGCGCAGCAGCTCATTCCCTTGTTCAACCATAGCAAAAATATCCGGCAGCCCTTCAGGAGATAATCCTTCTGGCAGCCTGCGTTGGCGAAGCCATTCTTCATATTGCTCTGCAGTTTCCGTGAATGCCGCCTCCGCCCGGTACATTTCTTCAGCGAGCAGCTTCTCTTGGCCTGCCAGCGTCTCCAGCTCCGTGCGGCAGGCATCACGCTCGGCGGCATAGCGTTCGATGCGCTGCCGCCAAGCTGACCAAGCCTCCATGAGTCTGCGAAGCTCCCTCATAGAGG